>NZ_BTPM01000002.1:1200000-1500000 GCF_036245475.1 Vibrio sp. 10N
CACGAATCAACAGCAGGTAGCTGTCTAGATGAGGTTGTAATGCGTCAGGTTTAGCTTCAATGCCAGTAAGCAACACATCTTCCAAGTCCACTTGAGACTTTTTAGCTTGTAAGCTCATTGTTTTGAGCTGCTTACGTATAGATTTGTACTTGTTGCTCTTGAGTTTAGGCTTCAACCAGCGCACCAATAGTTCGTTCTTTTTGTCACGATCAAAATGCTGCGTTTTGCTATCAAGCTTATAAAATTCGAGGTACAAAAGGGCGTGCAGAGACACCTCGGTCAATAGCTGAATTGATTCCGAGTTAGACGTACTCATTTGCTTTGAACTGGATCCTTTGTTCTGCATCGTAGTCTGTAGGTAATATAAGGAAAGGAGTAATGGTGCCGAGAGAGGGACTCGAACCCTCACACCAAAGGCACTAGCACCTCATGCTAGCGTGTCTACCAATTTCACCATCTCGGCATCGATGATACGTTGCTTGCCCGTATCCATTGACGTCCACTCAACAAGTGGATGTCGAAATATTAACTGACGATTTTCGGCTTGTATAGCATTTGATTGGATAAATGCAGCAAAATCAGTTTGTTCGGTGAATAATTCATCAGTTTGAATATTTGACATCCACTCCCCTGTTTTCTTCAGCTTAGTGCAATTTCACCATAAACACGTTACCTGCGCACAAACGAACAAATACATAACTGGGATTTATGTTTAAAGCCAACATAGCCTTATGTATCCAAAAGTAACCTTAGGTTACACTGTTGTTATCCAAGTTTAATCGACAAAATCGCTACGGATAGCCTGAATCAGGGAACAAACATGTTCAGACTAATAAAAAGAGCGTTACATTTTAGTGCTAAATCCGCTGCCATTATTGGTGGCTTTCTTTCCCTGAGCTACGTGTTTGCTCAGTTGTCTAAAGTGCATGGAAAATCACTTCCAGCCGACTATTTCTCACAAGATCTGCCTAGCATTCTCGGCCTGCTAAACTCTGAATTTTTCATGGGCGTGATTTTTGTCATCACCCTATCGATCATTACTTATGTCCTATACCTCTTGTGGCAACTGCACGAAGTCGCGGTGCATCGCAGCCAATACATGCAAAGTGCTCAAGCCAACCTTGTGTTTGCACTGTCCCTTTGTGGTTTGTTCATCGACAAACTTTGGTGGGTGCTCGCGGTCATAATTGCCTTTACCAACTGGGAGGCAGTGGCAAGCGCTGTCAGTAAAGTGATTCATAGTGGCATCTATGGCAACAAGAAAACGGAGGACGCGTAATGAAAGAAATTATGCTGCCTTACGTATTGATTATCTGGCTATTGGTCAAGCTTGGGGTGATCAAATGGACACTTAGAAATGCCGTGATCAGTGTTGGCTTTGGGGCATTTCTCGCCTTTATGTTGTTCACTGCACACCGATTCTGGTCACCTGCAGATTTAACCGACAGCACCACAGTCAAAGCGCCTCATGCCGTGCTGAGCCCACTATTTGGTCAACAGGTCAAAAAGATTTATGTCACCCATAACCAAGAAGTGAAAAAAGGCGAACTGCTTTATACCCTAGAATCGGAAGATACAGACCACGAGCTAAAGAGTCTACAATCCAGTTTGGTGGCAGCAGAGCACCGCATTACCAGCATTGAAGAGCAAATAGCCATAGATGAGAAGAACCATCGCCGTTTGATCAACTTAGATGAATTTAGCTCTGAGCAAGAGCGTGACGAGCTGCATACTCGTATTCAACAAGGTCGCGCCGATCTGATGGCTGCCAAATCTGATATGGATGGCATCAGCGCACAGATCAACCAGAAACAGTGGTTAAACGAACGCAATCAAGTACGCGCACCTTTTGATGGGATTGTCGGTGTTATTAACATCGCCGAGGGATCCCGAACGGGCAATTTGCATCTGTTCGACACCAGCCGAAAATTTGTTGAAATGCGCGTTAGCGATCAAACCTATCGCTATATTGAGCAAGGTCAATTTGCAGAGTTCTTTGTTAATTCTCATCCGGGGGAGATATTTAGAGGCAGGGTACACAGCATTACCAGCAACACCGGTGAAGCGACCATCTCAGCACAGGGCTCAACGCAGCATGTAAGGCAGCACGTAGGCAACAATACGAGCAGTCATGGTCGTACTGTGATCATCGAGTTCAATGAGCCAGAAGGTTACAACGTGCCACTTGGTGCAACAGGCTCTGGTTGGATATCGGCTAGCAAACCGTCACCTAAACTTGGTTTTATGGACATCATTGGCGGTGCGACCGTGAGACTGAAAGCACTTAAAGCTTACCTCAACGCATTATAAGCCTATTTGGTTTAACCCGCTTAAGACCCGAGAACTATTGGAACTCTGATTGGAACTTGGAAAGGAAATTGGGTCTACCGCACCTCAACTTCGTTGAGGTGCTTTTTTATTCAAATATTTAACGCCTCAGCAATGATTTTCTCTTGATGTTTTCTATACTGATTCGCCCTTTCTCGACTGCCAAAACAGCCTTTTGCAAACGGGTCGATATCTCTATTAGTCAACTCCCCGTATACGCTATCCATAGTGACCTCTTCACTATTAATCATCGCGCGATTGTCAGCCACATCGCCGTTTCTTAGCGCATCACAAAGTTCATTACTCACCACGCCCGACACCTTATCTACAGGAGCGCTGCACGCGGTTATCACCAGACCAAGAGGGATCGTTACACACCACTTCATGATTGTTCTCCATGCTGGAATAAATCAGCTTTATCCACACCAAACCTGTCGTAGTTATTAAGTTTAGACAGGAAAGACGCCATCCTACCACTCAAAACACGGCCGACTGCGCTCTATCGCAGTTCAGCCTTCATGGGAATATACAAAGGCTACAACCAATCAAAATACCGAATAGTTCCTAACTTAGTGATCTGTCAATTTCTCGGTACCTTTGCCTCGCTCCAAAAACAGGAGCGAAAACAATTAGGTAACAAGACAATGAAAAAAACAGCAATCCTTCTCGCAATGGTATCAGCATTCTCAGTTCACGCAGCAGATAGCAGCTTCTCTGGAGGCATTGAGCTAGACGCAAAATTTGGTGAGAACGGTCAAAAGCTCTATGAAACAAGCAACGGTTCTGGCATCAAAGCGTTTGTAGGTTATGAAGGGTTTGGTTTATCTGCCAAGCGTAAAGCGGATTTCGAAAACGAGTACAACCTTAGCTACAAATATGACTTCGAGAATGTTTGGGTGAAAGGTGAATATGAGTTCGTAGACAAGAAAAGTGTTCAAAACAGTCACGGTGTTCAAGGTCAATCCAACGACCAAAACAAGTTTGGCGTGACCGTAGGCGGCAACGTATCTGACATGTTTGATGCCTCTCTGCGTCTACGTAAAGACACAGATCTGAACTCAGGTAACGGCAGTGAGCGCAGCAACATCTATCGTTTTGACTTAGCGGCAGGCAAACAAGTCACGGATAAAACATATCTCAATGCCAAGCTGGTTGGTCAGCATCAAGCAAACAAAAACTTGATCACTAAAGACAATATGACCAAAGACACCATCTACAACGTAGAGCTACGCGCAACGTTCACAGCCATCGACAACCTGATCCCTTATGTGGAAATTGGCAACGAAGGTCAATTTGGTGATGGTAAGCGCAACACATACGGCAAAGTAGGCGTTGTACTGCCGTTCTAATACCGACAAGCATTCTCTTCTTAAAGATATTCGAAGGAATGAATATCTTCTGTTCTTTTTCGATTAGAGCATCCCTGCTCAATGAATCTCCTAAACCATCAAAACAGAACTAGAACTGGTAGTTAAATTCCACTCTTTGGTCACCATCAAAATAATTCTGCTCCTGCGTCCAGTTGGCAAAATATCGCACATTGAAGCGCGGCGTAAACTGGTAAGACACGGCAAACTCGTTGGTAAAGATAGAATCCATACCTGGTCCATACGCATTTTCAACGTACGACTTCGAGCCAGAAATGGTCGTCAACCACATTGGGTTATAGTTGAGCCATAGCTTATCGGTAATCGCATATTTGGTGTACGCTCCCACTACCGCATACGTACCGGGAATGGTGTAACCAATGTTTTGCTTTTCAACCGGGCAATCAACATTTGGCATGTTTTCACAACCTTTAAACTCGCCATTTCTCACATTGACGCCAAGACCTGCTAGCGGGTAAAGATTCAGATTACCCAGCTTTGGTAGCGCCTGAATGAAGCTGTAAGAAGCGTTCAAACTCTCCTGCTCGACGTTGTAATTTAAATCAACTTGAGAACCGCGGCCGTTAGTAGTATTGACACTGAAGTTACGAAAACGCACGCTGTCGATAGAATTATCGCGTGCACCGCTACCCGACCAGCCCAGATACTCACCAACCACACCTTTCACTTCGATGATATTCATCGCCATGGTCTCTGGGTTGCCCGTATCATAGGTACGGCCCACTTTGAAATTTAGACCTTTATCTGAGGCACCTGCACCAGCCTGCGTGTAAACCGCAAGAGGATCTGACATGTCCTGAACTTGAGCGTCCGAGTCGTTAGCAGCATAAGTAGAAAAAGAGAAGCTCGCAGCCACAGCTGCGCTTAAAAGGGTAATGCTCGCGCGCATGAAACTAATCCTAGAAGTAAATGACGCGAGCAGACTAAGGGGCGAGAGGGTCTAGAACAATTAACTCAAGGTTATAGCATTTATTACACTAGCTTTATTGACCTTTATATTATCAATATAGTTCAGAGAGTTATGGTCAGCAGTACCTACAAAAGAATTAACGAAAACCTCGACCGGATCACTACCAGCCTTCGTCTAGTGCGCTGTCAATGATGACTTCGTCGACGACTCGGTCTTCATAATCCGCAACGATCGCCTCTTCAACAATCGCCTCACCCACCAACGCATCACATTCTGCTTCGTCGTATGCGCCATCAACGACGCCAGCTGCACCGCCAATCATCGCTCCTGTTTTAGCATCACCAGCTATCGCACCAACCACGCCACCAACAACAGCACCTTCCACCGCATCGGTAACGGCATTGCCAGGCTCACATGGGTGATAAGCAAATGCAGGAGTCACGCCGGCAAGCATCATGGTCGTTACTAACAGTTTTTTCATTCGAGTTTCATCCAATTGATTTTAGAAAGGAGTGCCACTGTAGCGACATTAAAACTCACTGGAAAAATAGCTTCTATTCCATCAGCAAATACGTAGTCACGAAATTAGCTCTTCAGATACGATGTCAAACCTTGCTATTCGAACCTCAAATATTTGCTATTTCGTTTGCTGATAGAACAGTCAGCGGCTCAATTGTGATTAAAAATACCCAGGCGTAAACTCAGGACAATTATTCATCAATGGGTAGCTAACATGTTTAAAATGTTCATAGAACGGCCTAAGTTTGCAATTGTTATTGCGCTTTTAATCTCACTTATTGGAGCAATCGCTGCCGCCAACTCCCCAATAGGAAGGTACCCCGACGTTGCGCCAGTAACCGTAGAAGTCACAACGTTCATGGACGGTGCCAGTGCTGATGTTATGGCGAAATCCGTCGCTCCTGAAGTCGAAAAACAGGTCAATGGTGTCGCTGGAATGGAGTATATGAAGTCCACCAGCGGTGCAGATGGTACCTATACTCTCGAAGTCGTTTTTGAAAGTGGTACTGATTCAGACAAAGCCGTTAACTTGGTACAGAATCGCGTCAACCTCGCTCTTCCGGAGCTACCCGGCGATGTAATGCGAAATGGTGTTAAAGTGGAGAAACTCTCTAATGGCTTAATGCTCGGCATCTCAATTACCGATCCATCTGGCGAGGCATCGGCTATTGAGATCAGCGCGTTCGCAGGCGGTCCACTAAAAGAGAGAATTCAACGTATCAACGGCGTGTCAAAAGTCGATGTACTTGGTGAAAAGAAATACTCAATTCGTGTTTGGCTCAACCCGAACAAAATGAAGCATTACTCGATCAATGTCGATGAAATCAATCATGCAATCGCCACCCAAAATAAGATTGCTTCCGCCGGTAGCGTGGTCAACGATAAGTTTGAATTCCCAATTACCGTTGAGGGTGGTCTATCTTCCCCTGAAGAGTTTGGCAACATCGTCGTTCGCTCAGACGAGCTAGGAAAAACCATCTTCTTAAGAGACATCGCAGAAATCGAGCTAGGTAGCGAAATCTATACCGCCAATGCTTATGGTGAAAACGCTAACGGTGCAGTGCTGTTCATCTACAAAACTCCAGAAGCCAACGCAATGGATGTAGCCTCCGGCATTAAATCCCTTTTACAACAGCCAAGCGATTACCAAATCAAGACCGTCTACGATGCAACTACCTTTATTGATGGCGCCATTTACAGCGTTGTAGAAACTTTGGTCCTAGCTGTTGCCATTGTTTCCTTGGTCACTCTCCTTTTTATGCAAAATTTTCGATTGACCTTGATTACGGTAACGGCGATTCCCGTTTCTCTCATTGGCACATTTGCGGTCATGAGTGGACTTGGTATTCAAATCAACATCATCTCCATGTTTGGTCTGGTGATGGCAATTGGTATTGTTGTTGATGCCGCAATTATCGTTATTGAAAACGCCGAGCATCAACTACACGAACATCCCAAGATGACAGTTAAACAAGCAATATCTAAAGCTTTAGATATCACCTTCTCTCCAATTGTCGCTTCTATGCTAGTGTTGCTTGCCGTTTTTACCCCTTCACTATTTATTCCAGGCATGGCCGGCACTATCTATTCTGAATTTGGCATCGTCCTATGTGCCTCTGTGGTAGTTTCAACCTTAGTGGCGCTCACACTGACTCCTGCGCTGTGCGCGCTGTTTATGAAGCCGCCAAAGAAAAATGCTATCGCAAAGTCCGTTGAATGGGTTATTACACAGAAAATCCGAGCTTTTACTGGTCTAGCATGGACAGCAACTCGCCTACCAATACTTACTATCGCGCTGCTAGCTGGTGGCCTCTATTTATCGGTAGAGCGAGGAGCGAGCTTGCCAACCGGTCTCCTACCAGAAGAAGATACTAGCGCTATTTTTGTGGTTGGAAGCTTCCCACAAGGCACAGCGTTGACACAGACCGACCAATACCTAGCCAATCTGACCCAGCAGCTCAATGCGCTACCTGGCGTTTCCACCAGTGTTGAGGCATCCGGGTTTAATCTGCTAACTGGAACCGCAGAAATGAGCAGTTTCATGATGTTAGTGTCGCTTGATGATATGCAAAACCGAACGGCTACAGACGTCGCTATCACAGACCAAGTGAATGCCATTTTAGCTGAAAATACCGATATCCAAGCGTTTGCTTTTAAACCACCTGTCATTCCTGAGCTAGGCATGGTCGATGGTGTAAACTTCGTTTTGCTTGCACCGGAATTAACACCCAATGAACTTTACAAACTCACAACGGACTTTAACGCACGCTTAATGGAAGACGAGCGAATTGGCCTAGCGATGGCTCAGTTCGAAGTGACAAAACCTTCCATGAAGCTCAATATCAAGCGCGATGACTTGCTAAAATATGGTGTTACGTTCTCGGATGTGGTTGAAGGCATGCAAACGCACTTTGGTGGTATGTACATCAACACATTCAATATGGGTGGACGAAACTACAAGGTGATGGTGCAAAATGACCCCAACTATCGATTGGACCCGAAAGCACTGAAACAAACCGGGTTGTCAAAATCAAATGGTAAACGTATCACCTACGATAAGCTCTTCGATGTAGAACAAATCAAAGTCCCTAATTTCATTACTCGGTATAACGCTGAGCAAGGGGTATTCATCGACGTCATTCCAACCGTTGCGACAGGTCAAGCTATCCAGGCGATACAAGAGCTTGCTGAAGAGTTTGGTTATCGCGTTGAGTTCACCGGCGCAGCAAAAGAAGAAGTCAATGCTGGAAATACGGTTGCCCTAGTCATGGGTCTCGCTCTGCTAGTCACCTTCTTAGTGTTGGTCGCACAGTATGAGTCTTGGCTGATCCCTCTCGCGATTATGTTGACCGTTCCAACAGCGGTTATAGGCATCGTTGAGGGCGTGATTCATATTGGTGGCAACATCAACATTCTTACCCAGCTATCGGCCATCTTGCTGATAGGTATGACCGTTCGAAACGCGATTCTTATCGTCGAGTTCGCTAAAACGCTGCGCGATGAAGGTGAATTAACTATTAAGCAAGCGGCGGTTCAAGCACTCCGTTTGCGTGCTCGCGCAGTGTTTATGACCGCATTCTCATTCGGGGTTGGATTGATACCGTTAATGCTGGCGAGCGCTGTCGGCTCTGGCGGCCAACAGGCATTGGGTTGGGCGTCATTTGGTGGCATAGTCACCGCCACTTTTATTGGGTGTATTATGGCAAGTGTATTTTTTGTACTGATTCAACAAATCCGCGAACTGTTTACACCTGCACCCAAAGCCCAACTATAAACACCCCCAAAGACTTGCCACTGTTTAATTTCGTGGCAAGTCGCCTTCATGCCAACCTTACCCAGCTCTGACCTTTCTCAGTGAAGAAAAAGAGAACCCCGTTACAAGCATCGTGCCACTAATAACCAATATAGTTCCCACCACAGTGTTGATGCCGATAGGTTCACCCAAGAACAAATTGCCCCACAGTATTCCAAACATCGGAACTAGAAAGGTGACCGACAACGCGGAAGACGGTCCAATATCTGTAACCAAACGAAAATAGAGTAAATATGCCGCCCCTGTACAGACAACGCCCAGCAATACTACCGCTAACCATACCTCTTGAGTCGGCGCCTCTCTCATTGGTACAAAGGGTATCAACGGCAACACGATCAAACAGGCTGCCCACATGCTGCCATGAGCATTATTAAATGCCGGTATGGAAGGCGCATTCTTTGCGTAATTGGTCGCAATGCCATAACAACACGCAGCCATCACGCCTGCAACAATCGGTAGCGTCGCCTCTTCACCTATCCGCACCGCATCCCAACCGACTAACACAGCAACACCAATAATACCTATCAATAATCCAAGCGCTCCGCGCTTTGTTAGTGGTATTTTGGTCCAAAATACGCCAATCACCGCCCCCCAAATGGCAGCGGTTGAATTGAGAATCGACAATGTGGAAGCATTCAACGTTTGCGCGGCATAAGCAAACAACAGAAACGGCAGCGCCGTATTGAACAGTCCGATGATAAAAAAGTGTCGAGTATGCTTGGTGAACTCTAGTTTCTTCTTTAAATAAATACTAATAACAAACAGAGCAATGGCCGCAAAAAATACTCTCGCTTCAATCAGTACCGCAGGCCCCATTACGTTGGCAGCGATGCGCATAAATAAAAAGGAGCCGCCCCATATTGAGGCAAGAAGAATCAACCTTAGAAAACTCGCTAAATCCATCTGTCTATATTTGTATCAACAATTTTTCCTTACTTTGCGCCATGGATATTGAAATCACAACCCCCACTTAGGTCTAATCCAGATTACAATTCCGAAAGCAGCCAGTTTAGCCATTGTACTAAACTGGCTTGCATTGAATTAGAAATCATACGTAGCGCTTAATCGTGACTAAGTCAGCGAGTTAAAACACTATGCTTGCGGCTTGTCTAACGAGTTCTCGCTACCTGATGACTTAATATGGCGATTGAAATCTCTATCGGCCAATTCCTGCTCGTCATAAAGATCCTCTAGTACAACCTGATCCATCGCCATCACATCAAAAAACTGATCTTTACAATAGTCACTCGTCCACTTGGGTAGCATTTCAGAATCACTCGCAATCTCCTTTACATGATCCGCGGCGAAGTGAGCATAGTGTTCAAACAACTCCTCGTCTGTACCGTTTGCTACCCAGGCCAATTTTTTAAACCACACCGCTGATTGTTCTTCCGATATATGCTCATTCACTTTACAAACCGACATTGCAACTAGTGACTCCGTGTAATTTTCATAGTGCGGTAACGTGTTATGGACGTGAGCACCACAAGCAAGAGCCAAAGTTGGAATCATTGCTGCCAAGCTAAGTACGATTTTTTTCATAACGTTGTCTCCTCTGGTTGAACGCACATTTGGTTCACGTGCCCTTTTTGTTCAGCTTCCTGAATCAATCTTTTGCCAAGAGCGACACCTTGTAGGTACATTTCATCGTCTTCGCTGAAGGTATAGGCCTCGTGTAAGACTTCGCTTGATAACCCTTCGATAGTTTCTCGAATCATGGTGGCATTTTGAGTTGAGTATTCGGAGGTCATCGAACCAAGCTCAACGCAGTAGGCATTAACTGTCTCTACAGCGGCAGCGGCCATAACGGCATTGTCGCGGCTAAAGAGCGTGTCATGATCATGTTGTGCTGCATGCACTGCTGTTCCTGCCAGGCTCATAGTTATTAATGTGAAAGTGGTCAATCGTCTAAACATAATATCGTCTCGATAAAAAGCGGTTGGAGCGCGGGCATCGTATGTAATGCCCGCTAGTAAGGGTTATTGATCTTTGGTGTTGTCTTCGCGAGTATCACGATATGGATCTGAAGACGACTTCCTATGGACTGAACGAGGCTCTAGGCCATGGGCTTTACGCATTTCATCCACCATTCTTTGCTTCTCACCCATGCCGCGTTTCATGCTCTCTGGCAACACTTCGGTCGGTACGATCAAATCACGATCCAATGGCCATTCTTTAAGCAGTTCAGGGTGATACCCCTCTGGGTAATACAATGACTCATCGATTTCTAGGTCTCGAATCTCTTGCTCTTGAATATCGGCTCTCGAATTTTTAGGCACTGGTACTCGGAATACTTCGCCTTCGTTTAAGTTGAATTGAGGGGCTCGGTTATTCGGAAAATCTGGAATAATCCCCTCTCGCACCCACGCTTTGTCCGGAGTAATGTTGGCGACGATCATGTCTGGAGCTCCGAAATGGTATGGCCCTTTCCAATGTTCGCGAACCTGGGCTACCGTCTCGTTGTTGTAATAAGGGTCAAATTCCATGTGTGTAGTCATGAACAGCCTTGGCTGTACCTGATTTGCGAGCCAACCTGCTGCGTAGCCAGAGGTGTGGTGCGTATCGATGGTGTAGCGCGTCAAGAAAGCAGGCACCCCCTGTACGATAGAAGCAAGCCCTACTAACTCGGTTTGTACTTCGGTGACAAACAAATCGCAGCCTTTGCCATATTCAATATCAAGCTCAGTTGGTCGGCCATCGCCTGTCCATACAAAACATAACGATTCTTCTTCATTGATCGTCCAATCCAGCCTGTACGCAGATGCACCATCTTTAGCGTGTGAACGACGCCAATGAGAAACTTTTACGCCATCAACGTCGTAAATCACACCGCCATCATCTTTGAAGTCGTATTCCACCACCTCAATATCGTTACCAGATGGAAACACATCGAAGGCATCTTGGTGCCACGAAAGCATCTGCAGCATGCCTTCAACCATATGGCGCGTACCGTCTTCTGGATTACGACCAGAAGGACCATAAATCGTCAGCGGCTTTTCCCAGCGACCATTCCAGCCACCAAACTGATACAAATAAGGTAGTGAGCCAAAATGGTCGACATGCAAGTGAGTGATGAACACCTTATCGAGTTCGTTCAAAGCGACGCCGGCGCCAATATAGTTGGCAATGGACGCTTCACCCAGGTCAAACACAAAATTATCGCCATTGCCAAGCTCTACATAGATGGACGTATTGGCCTGCCCAGGTCGAATCATGGGAGAAGTACCCATGAAGGTCACTCGCATTTCATTGTGCTGAACCTCTTCCGTTCTTGGGAACCAGTTAGCAGCGGTAACCATATGATCCATCGGCTCAATACCGTCAAACATCAGACCTTCTTTCCAAAGCTCTTCTCCTGTTTGAATGTCGGTCTTGAGACCACCTTGTAAAATGGCGTGGATTTCCTCAGGAGAGGAGTAGATCTTACCGCCTTGCTTCATCAGCTCGTCCGTACTGACATTTTGTTCGTAGTTGTAGTGTTTGTAGCCTGAAAAACTGGCTGAGTTTTCTGATTGATAGTGCTCAAACGGATTCTGCGCTAGAACCGCACTCGACATGAGGATCGCGCCAGTCATAACGCTTAATTGGTGAATTTTTCGCATAGTGATCTCTCCACACCCACATTGTAGGGTTGGTGATTAAAAAGTTAGTATTTAAGGGGTGAGCAAGCTCGCTAGATTTGGTTTAAATAGACGCTATAAGGGCAGTCGAAAACCAACTAGGAACGTATTTTCAGGTAAGAAACGGGCGTCGGTGTGTGAAGTGTGAATGTCGGTTTTAAACTCGGCATAAACAGGCACTTCTTCGTGCTGAACTCGAAAACCAATATTTGAGCTAAAACCAAGATGACCATCTCTGTTCATGCCCTCTATTTCATTGTTCATGACACCTGCCGTCATGCCTCCCTCTACAAAAGGGCGAAGTTCAAAACTGTTTGGTAAAGCGAAGTTGTAGCCAAGCTCCAAAGCAAAACCGCCACCGGTATAATCGATACTGCTATCTGTGCCTTTGTAGAGATCGAAGTTAATCCCTAAGTATTGATTAAGCTCCAACCCCACTGTGGCATTGACTGCCGAGTGGTTTCCTTCAAGGGAGGCATAACCCAAACCGCCTCTAAACTTTAAGTCAGAATCTGTCGTGTGAGCGTTGGCACCACCAGTGAAGACCAGCGCGGACAATGCCATAATGGAAATGATACGAATGTTTTTCATAGTTGAATTCTCTTAATCTCTGAACAAGCAATCACCTCCCTGTGCTGTTGAGAATAAGCTTAGACATTTATGAAAATAATATAAATAAAGTAATAAACCCAACAAACATAAATGAAATTTATATTTTAATTGGTATGGCTCTCTTACAAAGCAAGCCATCTCACCTAATTGACAGCACCTAACCCTCTGCTAGGATAGAGATATCATCTATCAGATCAGTTTGTTATGGACTTAAACCTTCTATCCACTTTTAGCGCAGTGTATCGACACCGCTCTATCACTCTAGCAGCAGAAGAGCTTAACCTTACTCAGCCAGCGGTGAGTGCAGCCTTGAAACGATTAGAAGGTGTGGTGGGAAAGACGTTGTTCGTTCGATCAGGAAGGGGAATCGCACCAACTGGCGCGGCCGTGGCACTGTCCGATAAGATCGAAATGCCACTCGCGGTACTTGAGACGATAGAGAAGCGACAAGAGATCACTCGAGTCTACTGCAGTGAGAGCCTAATGCATCTGGTCTGTGACTTACCTGGGCTCTCTTTTGTTGAGGCGCCGCTTAGTGAAAAACAATTGCTCGCCGATATAGACTCACAAAAGGTTCACCTTGCCATCGATTTCGCCACAAGCACCAGCCAAGCACACGTTGTGGAAGACATTATTGAAGAACCCGCCGTTTGTGTGTGCAGAAAAGATCATCCAGATATCGGTGATTCACTCTCTTACGAAGACTACTATCGAGCCCAACATATCGCCCTGAAAATTCGTCGTAATAACGCCAATATGATGGATTATTTATCACAAAAGCCCAGCCCACCAAGAGTCATCAAAGCAGAAACCGGTTCTGTATCGAGTATGCTTGCTCTCGCCGCCACAACGAATCTACTAGGGGCATCAACGCTGTCGCTCGCCAAACATTTGGCTCCAATGTTAAACCTGAAAATATTCCCGATCCCACTAGAAATACGCAACGTTCAGCACCGTATGATCTACCACCGACGTTTTGTAAACGATGAAGATCATAAGGCGACACGGGAAATACTGAAATCGGTGATTCAAAACAACCAGTATCAATAAAAATTAACACCGTCGCTTTGGCCTAATTGCAAGTTAGGCAAGTGGGAACTTTGGTGAGCAACATATTTGACGATAAGTCATTTATTAAGCAACGGTTAAACAGATATTACTTTGACTACAAACATCTAGAGGCAATACTTTTATGTATTGCCTCTTTACTATCTGCTTAAGCGCTATTTGCTATAGAGTCTTCAGGTTTAGAACTTCCAAGATACACCTAAGTCCACACCCACTCCAACATCCGCACCATCATTAAATTTAACTTCCGGCGTTGCAAACAGGTCAACATCCAAGTTTTTTACTGGCTTCCAGCGCAGACCAACAGGAGCATGCACATCAACACGTTCGCTGTTCCAGTTATAACCGACACCACCCTCAACAAACCAGCTGATGTTATGTTCCGCAGAGATTGGCTTTTCTAGAAAAGCGAAACCACCATTCACATAGTTGTCTTTTACACCAACAATCACTTTATCGAACTGAAACGTGACACCGCGTCTTGTATCTGCACCCAACTCAAACGCTTGTGCGGTTGTTGTAAGTGCCAGAATACCAGTGGTTGCCAATGCTAATTTCGTGATGAATGTGTTTTTCAAAGTCGTTGCCTCAATCAAGCCATCCTAAGCGGTTCAATCCTCGTTGATGAAAGTCGGACACTTATGCCATTTGCTGCGAAAAGTTATTTACTAGCAGCTATAGCCTCTCAATAGTGTCTACGACCAAGTGATGGAGCGTATTGTAGGGCGGGATAATTTTGGTACTTACCATTTAGCGCCATGGTAGTGAAAAACGACTCGACATTAACTGGGAAGCATAAATATGATTAATGGTACAAACTAAATTGGCTGCCTATATCTAAAGCGATTAGGTGGTTAATCTTCTCAGCGAATCCTAAACAAGAGAAAATAATGACGACACTTAACCCCTATGAGTACCAAAACCAAGAAAATACTCACGCATCTCCAATCTGGATCGGAACACAGATGCGAAACGTAAGACAGGGAGTCGCCGCCGCTAATCGACAGGAGTTAGAGTATATAGAGCGCGCTTACCAAAGCTGGGAGAATCTTATCGCTTACGGCATGGCGCCCTCAATGATTTGCCATCTGGCTGATATCACTCCTGCAGATCTAATTCACATACGCTATCTCGCCACCAGAGAAAAACGATAAAGACATAGGATATTGAGACAATAAAGTCTGCGAAAACTTAAAGATAAAATGAGAAGAAGGGGGCACACCTTGTGTAACAAAACCGTTTATTAGGCAAAAAGTATAGACAGACTCTCCCTCAACATCCGAAAATCAAACGGTTGTACGGATCAATTTAAAAAAGTGTTTCGCCAGATTCCCTAGTCCATCAACTTCATTTGCCATTAAATAGAAGGCACTTCTTTTAGTCTGGTTCAAGCCTAAGGGAAGTGGCTTTAGCTCTCCATTAGTGATACTTGTTTGCACCTCTTCAATCGGGAGCCACGCATAACCCAAGCCTCGGCTAACAAGCAGTATTGATGTACTAACATTACCCACAGTCCATCGCTGATTGGCGCCCAACCACCCGTGATCTAATTTTGGCCCTATGCCTGTGTCACGCACCACGATTTGACGATAAGGAATTAAGTCATCCAATGACAATTCCGTGTCTCGATGGTGTAATGGATGCTCTGGATGAGCCACTGCGATAAATTCTACGGGGTCGACTTCCTCAAAGTATCGGTCGGCGATGGGGTACGCACCGATAGCAACGTCTACTTCATTGCGCTTTAGCAACTCTGTTGTTCCCCCTAGTGTTGATTCGAATAATTCGATATTTGCATTAGGGAACAAATCCGACAATGTAGTTAACGCATGCAATAAACACTGTCTTGGGAAAACCTGGTCGACAGCAACACGTAACAATCCATCTTGCGAAGACTTCAACTGCTGCGTCAATGCTTCAAGGTTGTCCGCGTCATCAATAAGATGTATAGCACGACGTAATACGAGCTCTCCCGCTTGAGTCAACACCACCTTTCGTCCTATCACCTTTAACAAACGTAATTCCAAAATAGACTCTAGTTTTTGTATAGAATGGTGCACGGTTGAAGGACTTTTTTTAACTGCATCTGCAGCTTGATTGAAACCACCGTGGTCAACAACTGCGCGGAACATGCGCCATTGTTCCAGTGTGACTTTAGACATGCTTAACCTCACTCGACAACGGAGAACGCAGGCTCTAGGCCGATTGGAACTATCCCATGTGGGTTACGCAACGGACTCACTGAGTGATATCCTTTGCGATAAACATCCAGCTCTATAGTTTTGGCAACATTAGGAAGACTGACCATATCTCGCAAATAACGTGACAATTGCGGGTAGTCGCGCAGTGCTCGCAAGTTACATTTAAACGCAGTGAAGTAGGCGACATCAAAACGAACCAATGTTGGCAGTAAGCGCCAGTCCGCTTCCGTCACGTGTTGACCAAGTAGATAGCGACTTTCTGACAATCGCAGCTCCAGACTATCAAGCGCGGAGAACACGTTGGCAACGGCTTCATTGTATGCGGCCTGTGTACGAGCGAAACCAGCTTGGTATACCCCATTGTTGAGATTTCGATAGATGAATTCATTGAGTTCATCGACGTCTTTTTTCAGTGAATCGGGGTAAAAGTTCTGGGTATCACCGGTGATATCATTAAAAGCGCTGTTGAACATGCGAATGATATCGGCTGATTCTGTACTAACGATTTTGCCTTGCTCTTTGTCCCACAGTACAGGCACGGTTACACGACCGGTATAATTTGAGTCGGCTTTTGAGTACAGTTGATGCAAGGCAGTCAGCCCTAAAAGGGTGTCGGTAAACCTGGACTCACCCTTTGCATTATTCGCTTCAAATACCCACCCCTCACCAGTTCTTAATGGCTTGACCAGTGATAGTGACACCACCTTTTCCAGATGCTTAACACTCCGGTAGATCAAGGTTCGATGTGCCCAGGGGCAGTTCAGCGCGGCGAATAGATGATAGCGTCCGGCTTCTGCCTTAAAGCCTCCTACCCCAGAAACGCCAGCACTGCCATCTGGTGTGACCCAGTGCCTAAACTGAGCACTATCACGTTGAAACTTCCCATTGGTCCGTTGATATTGTTGTTGCTCCAACGCTCTTAGCTCATCATCGTTTAACCATTGACCTGCGACTAGCTTTCCCATACTCAGACTCCTTCTCAACTGCCAGTCAAGACAATAACTCTCGGCCATGGGGTTGTGTAAAATCGATGATTGGTCCAACAGGGATGATACGCGTTGGATTAATCGTTTCGTGGCTAGCATAGTAGTGCGCTTTAATGTAATCCAATGCCACTGTTTCTGCGACTCCGGGAGTCTGATACAGGTCGCGCAAATAGCCCCATACATGAGGATAGTCGACAATACGACGAAGGTTACACTTGAAGTGGCCTACGTAAACGGCATCGAACCGAACTAAGGTGGTAAACAGTCGCCAATCCGCTTCTGTCACTTCTTTGCCAGTTAGGTATCGATGAGTTGTTAGCCTGCTTTCCAACTTATCCAGCGCCTCAAAGACCTGTCTGACGGCTTCATCATAAGCATTTTGTGTTGTTGCAAAGCCCGCTCGATACACCCCATTGTTAATGTTAGGGTAGATAAAGTCGTTAAGTTCATCGATCTCTTGCTGCTTGTCGCTGGGATAAAAATCGATGGGTGTTGCCCCTACGTCATCAAATGCGTCATTGAACATACGGATGATTTCTGCCGATTCATTGCTGACGATAGTTTGGGTTTTCTTATCCCAAAGCACCGGTACCGTGACTCTTCCGGTATAATTAGCGTCTGCTTTGGTGTAAATCTGATGCAAGAACTCTGCATGATGGATTGGATCCGCAATAACCTTGTCCCCAGGTAGAAAACTCCAACCATTCTCGCCCATAAACGAATTCACAACCGACATTGATATCATCTCCTCGAGTCCCTTCAGCTTACGATAAATAATCGTACGATGCGCCCAGGGACAAGCTAGTGACACGTACAAATGGTAGCGATCTGGTTCTGCTTTAAATCCACCTACCCCCGTCGGTCCGGCACTGCCATCTTTAGTAATCCAGTTTCGAAAGCTCGAAGCTTTGCGTACGAATTTTCCTCCGGTTGACTTAGTTTCGTACCAATCGTTATGCCATTGTCCGTTGATTAACTTCCCCATGATGTGATCTCCTTTATGGTTACAAAGTGGACGTGGTTAATTCGTCCTGGTTTTCACCTTCAATTCGGTTACTTCTGACGATTGTCGAGTGAATAAGCACCTGCGCCTTGAGCAAACAAAATTAAAAACGCGCCAGCCAAAGAGATATTTTTCATAAAATTGGTCATTTCTGCAGGGTTACTAAAGTCGGCGTGGAACAAAATGGCAGACATCACACTAAATCCTGCTAACGCGACAGCGGCAACTTTAGTTTTCCATCCCAAAACGATGGCAAGACCGGCAATAACTTCTGTCAGAATTACGAGCGGTAAAAGTGCTCCTGGTACGCCCATCATCTCCATATAACCTTGAGTTTGCTCGTATTGGCCTATTTTGCTAAAACCCGACATAACAAAAATAAGAGCGAGAAATAGACGGCCTGCTGGTGCTGATAATTGTTGTAGCTTGTTCATAGTGACACTCCTAAAGATAGTGAATTAAGTTGGTGTTGTTTCGATAAGTTCATATTAGTTGTTGACCAAATAACAATAAACATCAAAAATGGAGAATAATAATTCTCAAAATGAGAACAATAAGGAGGAACGGTTGTGGGGCAATTAGAGATCATCAAGATTTTCATCACAGTTGTGGAGACGGGCAGTATTACCAAAGCCGCAGAGAGACTTGGCCTTGCCAAATCAGCGGTCAGTAAAAGGCTGGCAGAGTTAGAGCAGCTACTAGCAGTAAAGCTCATCAACCGAACCACCAGAAGTTCAAGTCTGACTGAGGCAGGAGAACGCTACTACCAGAAAAGTCGCCTAATTGTTGAAGAGATGGAGGAACTCAACGCCGAGATCGCTCACTCGCAGGGCACCCTCACAGGTAACTTAAAAATAGCCGCACCGCTTTCGTTTGGGTTGCATCATTTAACACCCGCTCTGAAAGAGTTCTGCCAACGACACCCGGAGTTAAAGCTCGACCTGGAGTTTTCTGATAAAAAAATTAATCTTGTCGAAGACGGCATCGACTTAGCCCTACGCATTGGCGAGCTCACTGACTCTTCGCTGAAAGCGAAACTGATTGCCAATATAGAGCATGTTCTGTGCGCCAGCCCGGGCTATCTGGCACAACATGGCACCCCCATGACGCCTGAAGACATACAACACCACCAGTTTCTCAAGTACAGCCAAACACCACTTTCCGGCATCACGCTGACCGATGCTGATAATCACAGCCACCTCGCCCCCATAACGCCACACCTTGTGGCCAATAATGGCGACTTTCTAAAAGATATGGCTACATCCGGGCATGGTATTGCTTTCTTGCCCCGCTTTATTGTCTGGAAGGAGCTCCAATCTGGGGCTCTTACGTCTATCTTAACGAACTATACTCTCAACAAGATCGGGGCGTATATTGTCTACCCTTCAACCCGTTTTCTCCCGCGAAAAAGTCGCTTATTCATTGATTTTCTCGCAGGCTACTATGGTAGCGTCCCCTATTGGGACAGCACGCTCTCATAATATTGCGCTTTTCACCCACGTCCCTATAAGACAAGGGACTTGGGTGGCAAGTTAAGCCACCCAATTCTCTCAACAACAAAATACTTAGTTTGCTTGAGTCAGATCTTTGTAGGCAGCGGGCACATTTAATCCAGAATGTACCCAACCAAACAACGCGTAACCACCAAATTCAGGCATGCTTACACGCTTGACTGTTTCTTCTAAGGACAATCCCTCGTTCACCGCAAGCTGAACTTGCTCTTTTACCGTTTCCAGATAATCAATATGCCATTGAATATCGGCTTTACTCATTACACTCCCGTGCCCCGGCACCACCCGAGCGTCCTCAGGTAAAAAGTCATACACTTTCTTGAACGTTTCGAGGGTAGCCAGCATATGGCCATCAAGTAGCCATGGTAAAGCAGGTTTGACAGCAACAATGGCATTACCTGTCCACATCACCTTAGACTCAGGTTCCCAAACAAACAGATCGCCGCCAGTCTGAGCAAAACCAAAATCGATGATGTGTACTGTCTTATCTCCCAAATCCAAAGCGATTTGGCTACCTGATTCAACTAGCACATCCCCAGTGGTAGGAACGATTTCCTCAATACCACGCCCCTGGCCAAAGTTATACATCATAAACTCCGTGTCGGCTTTAAAGTTGTTGTCGACATAGTCTTTAGTGTTTTGATGTTGAATGATCACAGACTGTTCAGGTAAGTACATGTTCCCGTATGAATGATCGCCATGATAACTGGTATTCACTGCATAGATTGTGGGCGACTTACCTCCAACCTTACCGACCATCTTTTGAACCTGTGCATTCAGGCGTTTGTTGAGCATGGTATCTATAATTAACACGCCTTCAGTGCCAGCAACCAGCCCACCACTGGTTGCCACAGGAAACCCTTTAGCCTCTAATTTTTTTGCATTTGACGCATAGTAAGCGTAAACACCGTCCGACAGAGTTTCACTCACTAATTCCACTTTGTTGGCATCCCAAACAGGTTCATTAGCTCCAGCACTTAATGCTGTGAAGGACATCGCGCAAATCAGCAAGTTGTAGGTCATTTTCATTTGGTTCATCCTTTGCATATATTGTTTTATAAACGTAGGCACGGATGACTTAGAAATAAATTCGACGTTTTCACAATATTTATTCGATTTAATTGCGAACCTAACAAGCCTAGGTCCCCAACCGTCAATCGGCGATCAACACCGCTCCCTCATAGGGGCGTAGTTCAATTCGATTACTCTTAGGCGCTAAACTGCCATCCCAATTCACTCGTTGATATTGAGCTGGCAATCGTATGGCTTGACTCTCTTCGCTCCACGCGGCTTCATCGCGCCACATCTCGCTATCCGCTCGTGACCCACCAGCAAGGTAAACTACTATGCCGTGTTCAAATCGTCGGCCGATGGCTTTGTATTTTTTAGGCCAAAACCAATTGTCGTCGCTATCAAGCCAAAACCACCCAGAACGGTTCGATTTAAGAAGCTGCTCAACTTGCTTAGCTTCCGCTCGATCTTGCGTTAACCAGTCAAATGAGGAATCGGTCTCGGTAATAGGCTCACCTAAATCGTGGCTGAGCATATCGGTGGGGCGATAGACCTGATTTTTCACCGCGCCACTTTGGTGCCAGTTATTGTCATCAGTTGGACCACTGCTGTAATAAAAGGTCTGATTCCAGCTGTGGTAATGGGTTTGATTAGGTATATGGAACAAGTAATAGAGAGCCAATCCTGTGGCGATGTCTTGCTGCCAAGCCTGCTCATCACTGATATTGCCCTCGCTGCGACCAAGGCGGGTCGTGGTCATAACAAGGCTCACATCCCCCATCGCAGAAAGAGCAAAGTGCTCCCAACGCTCGCGAAGTGCATCCGTTCCCATTGCCGCATACAGGTAGTGCTCTCTTAGCCAAACATCAAAAACACTTCTAAGTTCAGGGGTCCATTGCGGGTAACGCCAGAGATTAAGCTCAGAGATATTAGCGGCCAGCTTCGTATTGGGTAGGTGGTCTTTAAGCTGTGAGAGAAAGCTTGCCATTTGCCCTGCATAATTCAAGGCGGCCTCATCAGTGCCTAACGTGCCTGGCAACTCGGCGATAGCGCCACCTTTGAACACTTGATATTGATTGCCGCCAAGCAGCTTTGCCATATCATCGTTGTAGGCGCCGCTCAGTCCCTGTCTGTGCCAATCATACTTATACCAATCCATATGTGCTTGATTGGCTGCGGGGTGAGAAAAGTTAGTGCGTTGCCAACAGGTTCCGGGCCACATATTGCCAATTGGGATAAGACGGGCTTGTGAAGCATATCGTGCTAGCGCTTCTAGATTTGTTCTTTGGCGATACTCGTCATCATCCAAATACCCATCTCCGTTGGCATCATTTCGCCAATCCCACCCCAGTATCACCAAGTGTTTTGCTTCCTGACGCAAGCCATAGTCAACCGACAATGCATCTATAGTCTGCGGAGTTGACCAACTTAACCGCGCCATGTATACCGGCATATCTAAATCAAGCGCATGATGTCCAGTATTGAAATGATACTCACCAAGCCAAGGAGTAACCGCTAGCATCTGTTGATCGATAGTAAGGTTCAGCAAAGTCTCTGTATTCGAATTGGAGCTAACATCCGACTCATCAATCGCCAATGGTTGCCACTCAGTTATCGACGCACCAACCTGCTCTGGCTTAGCAAGGCTAATCGACAGTGTATCGGTGGAGGGAACATTGATAGCTACAAAAGGCTGGGAGGTGACGACGATGAGCTCTTCATCTATCGACAGTTTTAACGGTAGTCGGGCGGTCTGAAGCACCGTGCCCTTTTTCACCATCATATGAAGTGGCTTTCCATCGAGGAATTGCTGCGCCTTTTCAGATAAGTGGTCGTAGGCTAAGTGCGTCTCTTGAGCGGCATGCAAATATAGATGCTCTGGGTTAATGCCTTGCTGCCACAATTGTCGATGAAGCCACGCTTCTTGTTCGCCAGCAAAGCAGTCTAGCTTCTGGCTGTACATATAACCTAGAGCCGTAGTCTGCTTGTTTAGCTCTGGTGAACCTAAGCTGCCAAATACAATATCGCTATTCTGTGATTCCCATTGTTGAATCTCTTTTGCGCGACTACCCCAAGCTTGCCAACCACCAGGTAAAACCAACCCCATTGATGGTGCGGCTTCGACCTGATGTCCAATCAAGGAGCTCGCCAGCCCTATAGTGACAGTACTGATTAACAATCTGATTTTCATAGCAATCCCCCTAGCAAAAAGTATAGGAGAGCTTGTAAGCAAGCACAGGAAATACCATCGCAGACGTGAAAAGAGACCGCTAAGTAACAACCGCTTTAATGGCTATCAAACAGTTCTTCGCTGTACTAGAGTTATCTCTATGTATTATCCGTTTTTTGAATAGAAGGGAATCTCTGTGAAACGTGTCTTATTACTTTTTACTCACTTAGCGGCGTTGTTTGCTGGTTTTATGTTGGGAATCTATGTTCTACCTATTCTCACTCAGCCTGACTCGCCATCCATAGAGGCAATAGAGTCGCAAAGCTCAGCCATTGTTTATCAGGGCGAATTTATCAAAGAGCGCGCGGACAGTGACTTTCTCCATTGGGGCGAGGGTAAAATCAGCTTTTCCGACAAGAGTGCGATGTTTATCGGCGAACTGGCTCCGGGGCCTGATTACAAACTGTACCTCTCACCTACCTTCATAGAAACTGAGGCAGAGTTTGTCGCCAACAAAGCTTCCATGCTTCAAGTGGGAGATGTAAAAACTTTCGATCGTTTTTTGCTGACACTTCCAGAACAAACCGATTTAACTCAATACAATACGGCTATCGTGTGGTGTGAAAGTTTTGGCGAGTTTATTACCTCTGCCAAGCTAAAATGATGTCCCAAAAATAACTGTGAGAGCGGTTCCAACTGCCAATGGCGCTGACATTTCGCTCACGGTTTACTGACAAAAACAAACGCAACTAGGCGCATTATGATTTGGCCTTAAGCACCTAGAACTTGTGTTATGTGTGTAACTCGGGGCAATACCATTTTGTATTGCCTCTTTTTTTGCTTTCCCCCCAAAAGCAACAAACCCAACGCATCAGCGTTGGGTTTGAACTTTTTAAGGCCGACAGACTATTTTAGTAGCCCTACCTCTTTGTAGTATTTCTCAGCACCTGGGTGCAGCGGTGCGGATAAACCGTCTTTGATCATCTCTTCTTTCTTGAGGTTAGCGAATGCTGGGTGTAAACGCTTGAAGTCATCAAAGTTTTCAAACACTGACTTAACGATGTTATACACCACATCTTCTGGTACTGCGGTAGATGAAACAAATGTCGCACCTACACCGAAAGTCGTCGTGTCTTCAGGATTACCTTTGTACATGCCACCAGGCACTGTGGCAACACGATAGAAACTGTTGTCTGCTACCAGCTTGTCAACCACAGAACCGTCAACAGTTACTAGCTTGCTATCACAAGAGGTTGTTGCTTCTTTGATAGCGCCACTAGGGTGACCAACGGTATAGATCATTGCATCAATTTTATTGTCACAAAGCGCTTTAGATTGCTCAGAAGCCTTCAGCTCAGAAGTCAGTTTGAATACATCCATGCCCCAACCGTAGCCGTCCATCAGTACTTCCATCGTACCGCGTTGGCCTGAGCCAGGGTTACCGATGTTCACTCGTTTGCCTTTTAGATCTTCAAACTTCTCAATACCTGAGTCAGCACGTGCCACAACGGTAAACGGTTCTGGGTGAATAGAGAACACTGCGCGAAGCTCTTTGTAAGGGCCGGCATCAGCAAATTTGCTAGTACCATTGTACGCATGATATTGCCAATCTGATTGCGCGATACCTAAGTCCAACTCACCCGCTCGAATGGTGTTAATGTTGTAGATAGAACCGCCTGTACTTTCTACAGAACAGCGAATCGAGTGATCTTTGCGGTCTTTATTTACCAATCGGCAAATCGCCCCTCCAGTAGGATAATAGACACCTGTTACACCACCAGTACCAATTGTCACAAATTGGTCTTTGGCGTGCGCGAGGGTAGCGCCGCCCATTGCCATACAAACAGCAGATACGGTTAACATGGTCTTTATTTTGGTCATAATTATTCCTTTTCCTGTCGTAGGTATCCTGACCGGTGTACTCCTTAACAACCGGTCGAAGTGAGATGGTTTTTTAATCTTTCTGTTGTCATCGGTTTGATGTTGAGCGCTGTCGCCGTATCGACAAGTTGAGTCACTAAAACAGCATTGCTATCCGCGATAGCACCTTGATTGTCATAATGATTATTTTCAAACCCTACTCGCACGTCAGCCCCCATAAGCATAGCAGCCGTCAAGCAATTGTGTTCAAAATGACCAAAGGCACACACCGCCCAACGGTGATCCAGTTCAAATAATTGTGATCCCAACATAGGAGCGAGATCCTGCGGATGTGCCAACTGCCCATCGCGATAGCGCCCTAATACTAATAACAAATGATGGTGGTAATTGGGCAACAATCCACGCGATAACCATCGCAAATAGTGCTGCAAGTCTTGTTCGTCATAGAGGATATACTGCGAAATGATGCCCTGCTCTGCGACCCAGTGAAAGAAGCGGCTCGCCGATGTTAGATGCTGCTCGTCAGGAATAAGCTCTCGAAGCGCAAAGGACGCCGCTTCGGGTTTTATCGCTTTAATTAACGCTTGCTGCTGGTCTGGAAGGTACTGCCCAACCGCCTCTGTGGTCAGTTGAACTAGCAGACTGTCACCTACCCGCTCCTTGAGCCCTTGGTAGAGAGGCAGATTATCGCAAAGCTCAAGTGAGTGCCGACCTTGTTTATCCCGAGCATGCAAGTGCACCATTGCCGCTCCCACATCTCGACAAGCGATCGCCTCATCAATAATACTTTGTGGATCCATGGGAAGGTTCGGGTGATCGCAACGGGTTTTGCGAGCACCATTCGGGGCCACAATGATCGCAGATTCTGAAAATGGTTGGACAGTCATACTAACCCCCCCACTTTACAGCTGCTAGCTTGAGTGAGTGCGTGAGTTTGACGACCAGCTCATCCAGCTCCGCATCAGCGATGATGAACGGCGGCGCGAGCAAGACATGATGCCCTTGCTTTCCATCAATGGTGCCAGACATGGGGTAGCACATTAACCCTTGCTCCATAGCAATAGACTTGACCCATTTATGCGCTTGTGTCTGTGTGGCTAACGGTGCTTTTGTTTCCCTATTTGCCACCAGTTCAATACCAACGAACAAGCCTCTTCCACGAATATCACCGACGAATGACAGATCGCCAATGGCATCTTGCAGCCTAGTTCGTAACTCTTGTCCCTTATGAGTAACCTCAGCAAGCAAGTTCTCTTCAACAATAGTATCTACGGTAGCTAAAGCGGATGCACACGCCAGGGGGTGGCCCATAAATGTGTGACCATGTTGAAAGAAGCCTGAGCCATCTGCGATTTGATTGTAGATTTTCTCATGAACGATGACCGCACCAATAGACTGGTACCCTGCTCCCAATCCCTTCGCGACAGTGACAAGATCAGGTACGACATAATCTTGCTCGAAGGCAAAAAAAGACCCTGTCCGCCCGATACCACACATAACCTCATCCAGAATAAGCAGCACATCATATCGATCGCATATCTCTCGAATGCGCCGTAAATACCCCGCTGTGGCTGGCACCGCTCCAGCGGTTGCCCCAACGACTGGCTCCGCGACAAATGCCATTACGTTCTCTGCTCCTAGGGTCAGGATTTTACTCTCAAGCTCATTCGCCACTCTCAAGCTATATTCCGCCTCACTTTCCGAGTCCAGTTTGTCACGATAGGCATAGCATGGTGCGATATGATGGCTCGTTGCGAGCAGAGGTCTAAAGGGCTCTCGACGCCATTCATTGCCGCCTACGGCTAGCGCACCGAGAGTATTCCCGTGATAACTTTGCCGACGAGCAATAAACTGGGTCTTTTGAATTTTGCCTTGTTCGACAAAATACTGGCGCGCCATTTTCAGCGCGGATTCTACGGCCTCCGAGCCACCACTCACGAAGTACACATGCTTTAATGGGGTAGGTGCTAATTCCACCAAGCGGTCCGCCAAGCGTTCACTACTTTCGGTGGTAAAAAAACCAGTGTGGGCATAAGGAATACTGTCGAGCTGCTCTCGTATCGCCTGTTTTACTCTGGGGTGACTGTGCCCCAAATTAGACACCGCGGCTCCACCACAACCATCAAGGTATGCCTTGCCATTGGTATCAAAAAGATAAACCCCATCACCATGACTCACGGTCGGCAACTGCCCCCGACAACTTCGATGAAATACACTGCTCATGGTTCCCCTCGGATGTGGTGAGTTATTCGTTAATAGTTGTTTGCTTTAAGGGGTTTTACAAACTTAAACAGAAGAAATTGATGTGACGGAAATCTTGAAAATACAATTTAGGCGCAGAATGAAAAAGCCCCCAAATTATGGGAGCCCTCAAAGAAGAATCCTTGCTTGACGCTCGCTATTGGTTATTAAGCTTACCAATAAATTTATCCGACTCCTCGATTGCGGCGTTCATCTGATTGATCGCGACCTGAATGTCTTTCTCTAGGCTGATTAACTCACCTTGTAATGAACCAATCGCACTCGCATTAAGGTTGTGTTTGAGGTAAAGCGTGTTGTCGCGCAATGTATTAAGTACCGGCGTCATCTTCTGCTCTGCTCGTTTCATCGCTTTCAACATGGTTTGATAAGATGCTTGCGTGTCTCTAAGCTTTTGCTCGCTTGAGCGACGCAGCTTAGCACTCGTGTATTGCTCAAGCTCGCCTTGCCACTCCTCGAACAACGCCTCTGAGACATCCTCGACTGCCGAGATACGATCACGAACTTCCTCCGCCGCTTTTTCGCTGTCTTCATACTTATCGTTGATGTCGTTGTAGACTTTTTCCAAATCACCGCCATCAAAACCACTCAAAGCTGATACCGCCTCAAGTGCGCTAGTAAATTCCTCTTGCGCATCCTGCTGGGACTCTTTGGCATCTTCAACCCGCGTCACCATAATATCGCGCTTATGGTAACCAACTTGCTCCATTGCAGAGTAATAAGTGGATTGGCAACCTACTAAACCACCTACTGCCAAGGCTCCAATTAACATCCAACGCATTGTTTTTATTCCTTTTCGGTATGCTTGATAGGTTAACTATAAATGGCAAGTCATAGGAGTGACAAGTTAAGAAGCTAGACATCTTTAGTATCGCTTAGAAAAGTGGCACTCGATACGCATTCCGCTTTGAGCTCTAACAACTGACCTTGACAAGGATAAATCACCAACGCGAACGATAACTTCGGTGGCAACTGCGACAAGTGGAGTTAGCCGCATCAAGCCCTTTCTCCACCGCTTCCACAGATTGCGATTTAGCGCCATCCACAACCTGTTGATAGCCCTGCTGCATTTCTGTCAGTAACTGCTGAAATTTTGCCGGTTTCTTCCAAACCGACTCTTTCGCTTTACTGCCTTGCTGGCTACCCACGGGGAAAGCTTCAGACAATAGCAAACTGTCTTCGAGAAGCTGTTCACTCGCGGCTTGCAATGCCTGCCAATCCACTTGTGATTCATTCACTTGGTCATCAACCCATTCCGTCTGGCTCTCTATACGCTCAAACGCCCCTTGACGTGTAGTGACAGATTCTGCATGGCTCATTGCTTGAACATCTTGAACCATCGCCAATGACATAAACGCCAACGCACTTACTGCAGCCTTAGAGCAAACCTTTGTTACTAACAACATACATCCACCTTATTTTTGAGTTAACTTGAATCCAGATTAATTTACACAACAACAGTTGCGTGCGCAACTGTTGTTGTGTAAATTAATCACACTTCTTCGATAACGAGTAGATATTATGAACAACATTAAAGTTTGGGATGCAGCGACACGCATTTACCATTGGGCACAAGCATTTTTATTTTTGGCGTTAATGGCCACTGGGCTGCAAGATACAGGGCCACATCTACAGCTTGGTATGGTTTTGTTTACGCTGCTGGTTTGGCGCATGGCCTGGGGCATGGTTGGCAGTGAAACCAGCCGCTTCAAACAGTTTGTCAAAAAGCCGAAGCAGATACTTGACTACCTAACAGGTAAACACCCTGCCACTACGGGGCACAATCCATTAGGTGCCCTTATGGTGGTGACTATGCTAGGCCTTCTTGTTTTGCAGTGTTTAAGCGGGATGTTACTCGCCGGACTATTTGACGGATTAGAACAATATGGGCTTACAATCCCAGATATCCTTTATGATACGGGAGAACAAGTTCATCTTGTATTGGCTCAACTACTCCCTTGGCTGATCGCTGCACATGTAGCAGCGATCGTTGGATACAAACTCATTGGCAAACCGCTACTGCTCGCAATGGTGACAGGCAAGCAATGGGTAAAACACGACACCATTGCTCCGACGATAGTAAACCAGCGCCGTGCATTTTTGGTGCTAATCGGCGCTATTTTAGTTACTATCGCAATAGTTGCCCCATCAATGGTATAGCGATTTGATTGCCAGTCACGGTGACAACACAACGTCATTGCGGGACATTTATTACAAGATTTGCACAACGGAAATATGATGAAAGACGAATTTGCACGCGAATCCAGTTTCGGCTGGCTGCTCAACGTAGTTGCCAATCACGCATCTAAAGAATTTGATCAGCGCCTTAAGGAAAAAGGACTGACGTTAGCATTGTGGCCAACGTTGATGTGCTTATGGGAAAAAGAAGGGATTAATCAGCGAGAGATCGCTCAGATGTCCAAAGTCGAAAGCTCGACGACGACGCGCACTATCGACAAGTTGGAGACCCTAGGCCTTGTGGAACGTCAACCGGATCCGGAAAGTCGACGTTCATTTAAAATCTACCTAACCGAAAAAGGACGTGCGCTTAAAGAAGAAGTGATCCACTTGCCTCTCGAAGTGAATCAACAGCTTCTTGCAGCGCTTACCGATAAGGAACAGGCGGCGATCATCCAGCTATTACAAAAGCTAGTCGCTAAGATCTAACCACTACCCTAAGTGGTTACTTGCCGACATTTTCATTGGCACGGTACAAAACGTCCAGTGGGCGTGTTGTTGAGTTTGTATGACTCTCTGCCACACCCACATCAATAGGTATGGTTAAGGTATGGTGACCAATTTCTATTGATGTGTTGATAAGCTTTTCTGTGAGGTGTTTTGCCAGGTTGCAGGCACCTCCGTAAACTGTATTTGGCAATATGGCGACAAAGTCACTACCTTCAAAGCGATAAAGTTTGTCCGAAGGTCTAAGGTGTCGCCGGAAAAAAACACTCAACTGTTTGAGCAAATTCTCACTACTCACCAATCCATAGTCTTTTTTGTAAGCGGAGTAGTCACGTACTTCTATGTACAGTAAACAATATGGCGGTGACGAAACCTCTTTGTTTTTAAATGCGCGACGTAAACTTTTAAGCAGCGCACGACGACTTCGAGCGCCGGTTAGCGCGTCCATCTCAATCAATGCTTTTATTTTCTGTTCACGGCTAATCGCTAACGTGATATCACTACTCAGCCACATCACTGCATTCGCCTTCCCTTCCCATGCAGGAATTCGAGTCGCTTTGCCTTCAAACCAAAGCGTATCATTCGGTCCGGTTAAGGTTTGAAACTCAGGCGCTAAATCGGCAGCGCTAACCGGATGGACGATTGTTTCGGTCAGATCAGACTCGATGGCTTTGCGGATGTGGTTTTGAAGTCGCTTAGCGAGGTCTGGAGACAGCATCTGCTTTAGACTCAATCCAACCAACGACTTGTAATCAAAGTTCGAAACAGTGGCTTCATTGCCAGCAAACGCCTCGATGCAATCGCCGTGCTCGGTAAACACAAACGCATTGTAAGGAAGAGCACTCAGTAGTGCGTAGCTTTGATGATTTGAAATAGTTTGAACGGTTTCTGCTTTTTTCATTATCCCTCAGTGAGAACAACTGACACGCATCCTGCATGTCTCTCTATTTTAATAACTAAACCAACAATAGTGTTACAAAACGATATCCTATCACCACACCATTACTACTGACAAATGCAACAGTAACATGCTGATTTTTAGACGTAAGACGTAAAAGCCCTCGCCTAAAAAGAAGCAGAAACCACACCCAAAATTAGAACCAAGTTGAGAGTTTGATTAACTTATATGCGACATTGTACTGAGATATAAAAATGGTTTTGAATTTTAGTTCAAAGCCGTTTCTTATTTGGTAAGAAAACTTAGCCCACAAGATTATTGCGTGCTGATATGGCAACTATCAGCCAAACATGCGTGCCAATGTGCCCAGCAACAGTAAGTGATGTAAAGCTGTGTAAAAGTTCGACGGCTAGTTTATCGGAAGTTTAGTCTTTTGCTTGACCTGCCCGAATGCAAAGCTTGATTCAATAGAAGCGATATTGGTAAGCGGGGTAAGCTGGCGACGAATAAACTGCTCATAGGTTTTCAGTGACCCACTCACCACATGCAGTAAATAGTCATGATTACCAGTCATCAAAAAGCACTCTAGAACCTCGTCCATTGCTTCAATGTGCTGCTCGAAGTCTCGCATATTATCCTCGGTAGGTTTTTCCAGCTTAACCAGCACAAAGACGTTAACTGGCAAACCACATGCCTCTTGATCGACACTCGCGTGATAGCCACGAATAATGCCTTGTTTCTCCAATGCCCGTACTCTGCGAAGGCAGGGAGACGGCGACAGAGCGATGCGATCGGCAAGCTCTTGATTACTTAATCGAGCATTGCTTTGAAGCTCTTTCAAGATTTTCTTATCAATCTCATCCATTGGCAGATTCCTTCAAAGTTAACCACATAAACGCAATATTATTGCGCGAACACCCGCGATTAGTTAGCACATCGCAATCATTAACATTTTTATAACACTAAACTTTTAAGAGGTAAAATAAAGGATGGAAATATGAATACCTCGACTCAACTTAGCCCTCTACGAAAAACAACCAAACACGAACAAGCAGAGGCATTAGCAATAGAGCAAGCCCAGCACTTTGGTATCGATCCGAACAGCGAATACGGAATGTCGCTGGTTGAGCTTGCGACAACCTTATACAAAGCGAACAACAAGACTCACGATCTTTGGGCAATCACCGTCGAAGGCCTATCTGATCTCGACAAAAGCGATCGCATCGCATGGTTTAATGCCAAACGATTTTTGTCATTCCAGATCGCCAAGATCCTCGACAACCTGCAAAACCCGATGCGCGCCACTTACCAATCAATCGCAACCAACAATGGTAACTTCGCATCCAAAGGGGCATACCCTATTTTTGACAATGTGGCGGCTATCTTCTCTGCCAGCCCAGTTATCACTCGCACCGCGACCTACCTTTTTGCATGTACAGAATGGATTGAAGATGCGTTTAACGGCAAAGAGCCGTTGCACGATATCTATTCAAGACTGCTCAACCCAACATCGATAGCACTTGCTAATCATATGGTCGACTTAGAAGCAGGTGAAAGAGCCAACCAATACCTTGCTTGGAACTTCAACTCCGGGATGGCGGCGATTGATGGTCTACTGAGTCACCTTCTCGGCTACGAAGATATTGTTCTGGCGTCACGAAACATCTATGGCGGGTCGTATCAATTGCTCGACGATTGGTTCGCTAAGCCGTCGAATCTCAACGTCGCGGTTGAGTGGGTCGATGGTTATTCTGGTGACGACTTCGCCAAACGTTTGGATGAAGTGGCGGAGAAATACGCAGACCGAATCGCAAACGGCAAACGCATCTATGTTTACCTTGAATCGCCATGCAATCCACATGGCTACGTTCTAGATGTCGCAGCTATCAGCCATGCCACACACACTCGCGGCTGGGACGTAATTGTCGACTCAACCGTTGGTACGCCGATGCTACACCCTGTTCTCAAACGTGACGATGTTATGGAGCGCCCCGACTACGTCATTCACTCTTATACCAAAGAGCTTGCAGGTTCAGGGACAACGACTGCCGGTGTAGTAATCGGTCGAAACGAAACCATGTTTATCCCTAAAGGTGAGAGTGTTCCATTCACTAAACCTAATGGCGATGAAGTGACCATTGAGTGGAATAACTCACTGTTTTGGAACGTTTACTATATTAAGGGCGCGTTCCTCGATGCGGACAAAGCGTTTGAAGTGCTCAACGGCATGAAAACCTATGAGATGCGTGTGGTACAAAAAACCATTAACACGCTAACGCTAGCGAAGATCTTCGATGCGCATCCAGATATTAATGTCTCTTGCCCTGCTCTCCGTGATAGCGATAACTACCTTCATTGCCAGAAAAATATGTATTTGGGGTTACCGGCAGCGCTATTTACCATCGACATGGAAGGAAATGGAAATCGAGCACCTATCAACCGGGAAGTATTTAAACAGTTCTTCGACATGCTAGAGCCCGCGATTGGCATGCAAGTCAGCCTTGGGCAAACCAACACCGTTGCTCTATGCCCTGCACTCACCACGCATTCTGAACTTAGTGATTCGGCGCTATCCGAGGCAGGGATAAAACCAACCACCATGAGGCTTTCTATTGGTCTAGAAGATCCGCGTATGTTTATCGCTCACATCATCGAAGCAGCAAGCTTATCTATTGATAATAAGCATCCCGAGTTTTCACAAAGTTTCCCAAGTGCTAAGCAGATTGACGACATCTACCTGCAAACCTACACGCAGGTTCATGAGAAAGTCGTTCGCAATCAACCTAGTTTCAATACACTAAGGCGATAGTTCCGACTATCAGAGACGAGATAAGCGAGAGCATTGGCTCTCGCTTTGTTTTATTGTCAATTATATTATTTAATCAGATAGTTACATTATCGACATAAAACCTTCATACCACTTCTCTAAAGTCGGCGAGTCTACTTTCAAGGAGGAAACATGAAACACACACTCGCTCTATCTGCTTTGACAATTGCATCTGCCAGCTTATTGGGCTGCGCCCCCAGCGAAACAAATCAGCCGTTCTCAGCCGTCACAGAATTCAATATTCAATGTCAGACGCAAACCGCTCCCCAGCCCAGTGAAATGACGCTCAGTGGCCTTACACTTGTAGGGACTTCTGTCGCTGATGCGCCGTTTGCGAGTTCCGCGGCTGAAATCATCAGTTATGATAGCTGCACTGACAAGCTGTATGTCGTCAACGCTCAGGGAAAAACCGTTGACGTGATGTCACTTGATAAGGAAAGTGCGCCAACTCTGTCCGGACAAATCGATCTTAACTCAGCAGCAGAGCAGTCAGGTGTTGCCATTGGCGCGGCAAACAGTGTTTCTGTACATCAAGGACTCGTCGCAGTCGCCGTTGAAAACGCGAGTAAGCAGCAAGCAGGTCTTATCGCACTGTACCGCTCAGACTCTCTAGAACTGATTACCACGTACCCTGCGGGGGCACTGCCAGATATGGTCAGCTTTTCCAAAGATGGAAAGTACATAGCTGTGGCGAATGAAGGCGAACCGAACTCGGATTACTCCATCGATCCAGAAGGTTCGGTGACGCTTGTCGACTTGAGCAAAGGCCCACTCAATGCCGAAGTCACGCAAATCGACTTTAGAGATTTCAATCAAGGTGCCGCCAGACATGCTGAACGGAGTGACAAGGTGCGAATCTCACACCCGACAGCCAGCGTCGCGCAAGATCTGGAACCTGAATACTTAACCTTTGCCGACAACGGCCAAATCTATGTTGCACTTCAAGAAAACAATGCATTGGCAGCCATCGACGTTGAACAAAAACGCGTGGTCGGCATTTATGGACTTGGCGGCAAATCTTGGGAGACTGCTCAGTTGGATGCATCAAACAAAGACAAGATGGTTGGCAACTTACAAAGCTACCCAATGTTAGAAGGGCTTTATATGCCTGACAGTATTACTAGTTACCAAGTGGACGGTAAAACTTACATAGTCACAGCAAACGAAGGCGACAGCCGTGAATATGGGTTTGATACCACTCAGGAGCAGTGTGACCAACTTGGCTATAAATGGGATGGCGACGAAGACCAATCTGCAGCGGATTACGCGGCCAAGCAGGATTTCTGTATTGCCTATGTAGATGAAGTGCGCGGCAAAAAGCTCAAGGTTGCTGATGACCACCCTCTTGCCAAGGCCCTTAAAGACAACAAACAACTTGCGCGTCTTAAAGTCATCAAACCAAATAGCCCACTCAAGGCAGATGAAAAGGTACAAGCCTTCGGCGCTCGTTCTTTCACGATTTGGAATGACCAAGGTCAAGCCGTTTATGACAGCGGCGATGAGTTCGCGAACATTGTTCTGATGAGCGACAAAGCCAACTTCAACAGCACAAACGACAACAATAGCTCAGCGGATGATCGCAGCGATGACAAAGGCGTTGAACCAGAAGCGATTGAAGTGGCATATATCAACGACCGTCACTACGCCTTTATTGGGCTAGAGCGACAAGGCGGCATTATGGTGTATGACATTAGTGTCCCAGAGCAGGCATTGTTTATCACCTATGTAAACAATCGCGACTTTAATCAACCGGTTTGCACTCAAGTCGAAGATGGTGATTGCACTAACGACACCTACAACCCTAAAGCGGGCGATCTTGGTCCTGAGTCGATAAAATACTTTACAAGGCAGGGTCAGCACTTCATTGCAGTAGGCAACGAAGTAAGCGGAACGACGTCTGTATTTAAACTCGACTTCTAACAGCGAAGCTCAATAATAAGGCATCTCTTTGTGAGATGCCTTTCTTATTAGTTAAACGAGAACACCACACCTTTCACCTAAGTCCGCAGGGCGTTTCCAAGTATAGAGATACTCATCAAGAAACTTGCCGCAAGGGGATTCGGCGCGTTGTTTGAGGACTTGATTGCCGCCGAGCGACTCATAAAAGTGAATGGCATTGGTATTGTCGGCGAGTACTTCAAGAAAAATGCCATTGTCCGGATAGAACTTGTCTGCCCATTCGACCGCACGAACGATCAGCTGTTTAGCGACACCACGACGCTGTGCTTGAGGCGTGACATGCAGGTTATCGATGATAGTACCGAAATCAACGTTATGATTACCAAAAAGACAAATAAAACCCACCAGCTCGCCCTTGTCTTCAGCAACGAGAACATGCTGACTGAAAGGCGGATTGAGCAATCTTGTTTGCCAAATCAGTTGTTTATCTTCTAGAACCGAATCATCAAGATACGATTGGCGCATAATTCCCTTGTAAGCGTGTTGCCAGCTCGATGCATGTAATTGAGCCACATTTTGAAAGTCAGCATATTCTGCTACTCTAAATTCCATTTTACAGTACCTAGTGCTTTGTTTTTTACATTTCCTTAAATTACATACTAGTTATCTGTAACTAAATTGCAATCCATGCTGATTGTATTCTGTACAAAATGGATAAAAAAAGGGAGATCTCTCGCGATCTCCCTAGCAGTTTGTCAATATTGCATCCGTTTTTGTTCTCAAACCTAACAGTAGGCGCGAGCAAACTTACCTTGGCAACTGATGGAATAGTGCTTAGCAAAAGCCGGAATGAACATAGAATGCCCTCGCTCCAGCACGGCGACCTCACCATTTTCATGCGTTAAATACACCGGCTCATTGAGCGCAAACAAGATTTCTGGCGTTTCCACCGATAGCTCACGCTGGTGCTGATTCGCATACACACTGAATTTAAAGTCTTTTACTGGCACCAAAAAGTGCTCTGCACCGTTCTCGCAGTGGGGAGTCGAGAGCAAAGCTTCACGACGTTTTGGCTCAAACACCGTACAGGCCGCCAACTCAGCAACATCAATATGCTTTGGCGTCAGGCCAGCGCGAAGTACGTTGTCGGAATTAGCCATAATCTCAAGACCTGTCCCTTTGCAATAGGCATGAGGAGTACACGCATCTAGGTACATTGCCTGACCTGGTTCTAAGGTGAGAACATGCAAGATAAGCGGCGCAAATAAACCGACGTCACCCGGGTATCGCTCTGCTAGCCAAGTTATGAGCTCAAATGTCTCATCACCTTTTTGGCTGCTAGCAAAACTTAATAGGGCATCAATGGCTTGGCATTTGATTTCTCCCTCCAACTTCAGCAACCCTACAAAGAACCGCTCAAGTCCCGCCGGGTTCGGCTCTGCGTTGTATTCAGTGACGAGCTCAGACAACTCCAAAATATCTAATTTATTAAAGTACTTCAGGATCTCTTCATGAGGCCTAAAGCCATTCATTGCTTGATAGCGAGTCAAGGCATAAACCAACTCGGGTTTGTGATTGGGATCTTTGTAATTTCGACAGTCCGCGTTTAAAGCCAAGTTATGTTGCTGCTCTAACAAATAGCCTCTCTCAGCTTGTTCTTTACTCGGATGCACTTGAATCGATAGTGCATTTTCTGCCGCAAGAACCTTGAACAAGAATGGCAACTCGCCAAATTGCTGCTGTATAGAAGGGCTGAGAATAGACTCAGGGTCGCCAGCCACCCATTGGTCGAGGCGAACCAAGTGATTGTCGATGAAGACCTGCGAACAGCCGTTAGGATGCGCGCCCATCCAAAGTTCGGCTTGCGGTTTATGCTCCGGATTCTCGATACCAAAAAGCGTCGAAATCGAGGTCTCACTGCCCCATGGGTAATCTTGGATAACATTACTCATAGGTAAAAAATGTTGTTGCGTCATGAAAATTCCAACCAATCATCAAAAGGATCTTGATAGCGGACTTTTTCAAAAGAGCGCTATCAGGATCCAGATCTGCTAACGGAGTGCCAGTTACTCGGGATAATTTAACAGAACTCAATTTAAAACTATATAGTTTTAAATTGATAAATGATCAATACTTTCGACATGATCAAAAATTGACAAAAAGATCAGAAAAAAGAAAAGCCCCCTCGGGCTCGAATCGAGGGGGCTTTGTTAAATCGAGGGGGCTTTGTTAGGGAGAGACTTTATCGGAGCGATAAAAATCTATGGGAAGCTAGGGGGTTACTTCGCCACGTCCAAAATGATAGCTTCTAGCTTGTCTAAGCCTTCTGCTAGCACTTCTGACTCAATTGTTAACGGTGGAAGTAAGCGAATCACGTTCGCCTTCACGCCACACGACAACAAAATAAGACCGTTTTCTTGAGCTTTCGCTATCACTGCTTTCGTCACATCTTGCAACGGTTGCTGTGTCTCTGGATCAGTAAACTCGATCGCCATCATTGCACCGATAGTACGAATTTCACCAATTGCCGGAACTTGCTTTTGCAGTTCAGTAATACGAGCGTTCACGACCTCACCAATGCCTTGAGCTTTGGCGCACAGCTGCTCTTCTTCAATGATCTTGAGGACTTCCAAGCCTGCAACACAACCCAGTGGAGAGCCTGCGTAAGTACCACCCAAACCGCCCGGAAGTGCTGAGTCCATGACGTGTGCTTTACCCACTACGGCAGAGATTGGGAAACCACCCGCGATCCCTTTTGCCATGGTCATCAGATCAGGTTCAATGCCAATGTGCTCAGTGGCAAACATCTTACCCGTACGCGCAAAACCTGTCTGGATCTCGTCGGCAATCAACAAGATGCCATGCTTATCACAAAGAGCACGTACTGCTTCTGCAAAATCTTGAGGCGCTTGATAGAAACCACCTTCACCTTGAACAGGTTCAAAAATGATCGCGGCAACGCGGCTTGGTTCGATATCACAAGCAAACAGATCCTCTAGAGCTTGCAAGCTATCTTGTGTGCTGATGCCATGAAAAGCATTTGGGTACGGTGCATGGAAGATCTCGTTCGGGAAAGGCCCGAAACCTGCTTTATATGGTGCGATCTTACCGGTTAATCCCATAGTCATATTCGTACGGCCGTGGAAACCACCTTTAAAGGCAATAACACCACTGCGACCGGTATGGGCACGCGCTACTTTCACTGCGTTTTCTACCGCTTCAGCACCCGTAGTTAGGAAAATGGCTTTCTTTTCAGTATCGCCTGGTGCAAGCTCAGTTAGCTTTTCCGCCAACTCCACAAATGACTCGTACGGCGTTACCATCGCACACGTGTGGGAGAAGCTTTCAATCTGTGCTTTCACTGCCTCAGTGATACGTGGGTGCGAGTGACCCGTGTTGGTCACTGCGATACCAGCGGCAAAGTCGATGTATTTATTGCCATCGACATCCCATACGTGAGCGTTTTCAGCTTTCTCTACGTACAGTGGGTAAAGTGCGCCCATGCCTTGAGCGATAACCTTGCTTCTTCTTTCGTGTAATTGTTGGTTTTTCATTGTTTAATCCTTTATAAGTTATCGCTTAGTTGCCACCAAAACATAGGTATTTCACGTCCATATACTCGTCGATACCTTGCTTCGCGCCTTCACGTCCAATACCTGATTGCTTCACTCCACCAAACGGGGCAACCTCGGTAGAAATAATGCCTTCGTTAATGCCCACCATGCCGTACTCCAGCGCTTCTGCTACTTTCCAAACTCGGAAAATGTTTTGGCTGTAAAAGTAGCTTGCAAGGCCGTAAATGGTGTCATTTGCCATTTCAATCAGCTCTTCATCGGTCTCAAAACGAACCACTGGTGCAACAGGACCAAAGATTTCCTCTTGAATGATGTCCATGCTGTGTGTGACGTCTTTAAGCACCACTGGCTGCATGAAGTTACCGTCGAGTGCCTTCGGTGGTGTGACAGGTGTTGCGCCTTGCTCAACCGCACGATCAATCAGAGCTTGAATGCCCTCTTTCGCACCTTGGTTAATCACAGGACCAATAGCGACACCCTCTTCTAAGCCATTACCAATCTTGAGCTTCTGTACGGCCGCATCAAACTTCGCGACAAACTCGTCGTAGACGTTGTTGTGAACGTAGAAACGGTTTGCACAGACACACGTTTGGCCTGCATTGCGGAATTTAGATGCCATTGCACCTTGTACTGCCGCATCAATATCTGCATCCTCAAACACGATGAACGGGGCATTACCACCTAGCTCCATCGATGTACGTTTCACATCTTTTGCAGACTGCGCCATCAATACGCTGCCGACTTGAGTAGAGCCCGTGAAGGAGAGCTTTCTAATCAAAGGATGCGAGGTAAAGATCGCACCAATTTTACGAGAGCTTTCCCCCAATACCACTTGTAGCGCATCTTTCGGAATACCCGCTTGGTATGCCAACTCAACAATGGCAAACGCAGACAGTGGCGTCGAATCAGACGGTTTGACGACAAAGCTACAACCTGCCGCCAGAGCCGGACCCGCTTTACGTGTAATCATCGCAATCGGGAAGTTCCATGGTGTAATAGCCACCGCCACACCGATTGGCTGCTTGATTGTCACGATTCGCTTGTCCGCCGTCGGACCAGGGATCGTATCGCCATACGTACGTTTTGCTTCTTCTGCAAACCATTCGATAAAGCTTGCGCCATACAGTACTTCACCCGCTGCTTCTGCTAGGGGCTTGCCTTGCTCCATTGTCATGATTCGAGCAAGGTCATCTTTGTTCTCTAGAATAAGCTGGAACCAACGGTTCAGCATACCTGCACGGGTTTTCGCAGGCACTTTCGCCCACGATTTCTGCGCCACATCTGCACGCTCAATCGCGTCCATAAGTTCTGCTTCACTTGAGCGCGGTGCAAAACCTACCGTCTCTCCCGTTGCTGGGTTGGTTACTTCAACAGCGTCATCCGCTGCTGTCACCATAAACGCCAATAGGCTTTTGTTGTCAATTTGCTGCATGGTGAATCCTTTTATTTCAATGGCTCAGCAATATGCTGAGCAGCCAAATTAGTGTTTCAATTAGCACGCAGAGCCTTAGGCTGGGATCTGCTGTGTAATACAGTGTATGTTGCCACCGCCAAGTAGCACTTCACGTGTCGGTATACCGACGATGTCATAATCGGGTAGCGCCTGGACTAAAATCTCAACCGCAATGTTATCAAACTCACTATCAAGCAAAGGCAGAAAGATATGCCCATTGACCATCAGAAAGTTGGCGTAAGAAGCGCTTAAACGCTCTCCCGCTTGTCGGTTCATACTGTCGCTGGTTTCTACTCCTGACGCTTCTTCATCCGAATAGAACAATGGGCCGGGCAACGGCACTTTGATAACCTCAATGGTACGCCCTTTTGCATCCGTTTGTGCCTTCAGTGCTGACAATGCCTCTCGTGATAAAGCATATTGAGGATCAAACGGATCGTCGGTCCAACTCAACACCACTTTAGCCGGAGCAACCACATGAATGAGGTTATCGACGTGACCATCGGTCTCATCGTTAAACAGCCCCTTTGGTAACCATACGACTTTCTCGATACCAAGGTACTCACTCAGTTGGGCTTCTATCTCAGCCTTGGACAGTGATGGATTGCGTCCTGGGCTAAGTAAGCATTCTTCTGTGGTATACAGTGTACCTTCACCATCAGTATGAATAGCGCCGCCTTCAAGGACAAAAGGTGCACGGTAGTGATCCAGGCCCATCACATCACACACGGCCGCCGCAACTTTGTCGTCGTCACTCCAATCTTCATAAAGCCCGTTGTACTCACCACCCCAAGCATTGAACTGCCAGCTTACTCCGCGCCTGTCGCCATTGGCGTTCACAACAACGGTAGGGCCAATATCACGCATCCAAGAGTCATTGAATGCCATTTCTACAAGCTTTACCGAGCGGTTAAGCATGCTGCGAGCTGTCTCATATTGAGCGCTACTCACAGCTACAGAGACAGGCACCACGTCGGAAATTGCATTGGCAACTTTAGCGAACGTTTGCTGGGCTGGTTTTGCTTTGTCGCGCCAGTTGTCACGGCGCTCCGGCCATGCCAGCCAAACTTCTCTTACAGGCTCAAATTCTGCCGGAAAATAGAAACCATCCTGTTTTGGTGTCGTGGTGAGTTTCATCGGTCACCTCATTACTTCGCTAGGCTAAGAATATCTTGGTACAGATCTGGGCGGCGATCACGGAATAGACCCCAAGCGTGACGTGCTTTTGCTGTCTCTTTAAGATCAATCTCCGCGTAGATGATTGCTTCGCCTTCACGAGGTGCTTCAGCAAGTTTGCCACCAGTGTGATCAGTGATGAACGATGAGCCATAGAAGGTTGTTTTGATACCGTCATCATCTTCAATTCCAACACGGTTTGAGGCAACAACTGGCACCAAGTTAGCCGCTGAATGACCTTGCATCGTACGCTGCCAGTGGTCACGCGAGTCAAGTGACAGATCTTGTGGCTCAGAACCAATTGCTGTTGGGTAGAAGATCGCTTCCGCACCGCTAAGTACTAGGCTGCGAGCAAGCTCTGGGAACCATTGATCCCAACAAATACCCGCACCGAAAGTACCAAACTGGGTTTTCCACACTTTAAAACCGGTGTCGCCAGGGCTGAAGTAGTACTTCTCGCTGTAACCTGGGCCATCAGGAATGTGTGACTTACGATAGTTTTCCAATACGGTACCATCGGCATCGATCATCACTAGGGAGTTGAAGAAGGTGTTGCCCGCTTTTTCGAAGTAGCTGACTGGAATTACCACGTTCAGCTCTTTAGCTAGAGCACTCAGCTCTTTAATTAGACGACAGTTTTCCGTTTCTTCCGCTAACTCAAAGTATTTTGATTCTTGTTTTTTGCAGAAATAAGGGGCAGCCATGAGCTCCTGAGGCACAATAACATTTGCACCATTCGCTGCTGCTTCGCGTATCGCGCCTTTAATCTTTTCTAGGTTTGCGTCTAGGTCCCAAGTTTTGGTCAACTGAAGGGCAGCAAATTTAACTACTTTACTCATAGGATCTTCCTTTATCTCTTCTCATCTAAGGGCCGACTGAGTGCCTGTCATAGCAGGCACTTCTTTTTGTCTAGGGGGTTCTCTGTTTCTTTCAGGGGTTAGATTGCCAGTTTGTCACGCAAGTTGTAGTACGTCGCACCCATTGCCGTAAACGGAATCGCGAAGTGGCGACCGCCTGGGAACGTGACGTGAGTAAGGTCGGCAAATGCGTCAAAGCGCTCTGCATGACCAGATAGTGCTTCAGCGAGCAACTTGCCTGCTAGGTGCGTACAAGTCACACCATGGCCGCTGTAACCTTGCAGGTAGTAGATGTTGTCGGCAAAAGAGCCAAACTGTGGCATACGTGAATAGGTCAATAGGAAGTTGCCTGTCCACTTATAATCGATACCGATACCTTTTAGCTGTGGGAAGATTTTCTCCATCTTAGGTCGAATCAACGCTTCGATGTTCTCTGGATCACGTGCGCCATACACTACGCCACCACCAAACAACAGTCGCTTGTCTGCACTTAGGCGGAAGTAATCCAGTAGGTAGTTACAATCTTCAACACAGTAGTCTGAAGGCAAAATGTCTTTCAACATCGCTTCTGATAGCGGCTCTGTCGCCACAACCTGTGTGCCACACGGGATCGCTTTATTACTGATGTTTGGTGCCAAGCCACCCAAGTAAGCATTACCCGCTAGTACAATGTACTTCGCTTTAACGCTGCCCTTTTCGGTATGGGCCACTGGGTTCGCGCCTTTCTCTATGCGAGTTACGCCAGATTGCTCAAAGATACGGCCACCTAGAGCTGTGATCGCTGCTGCTTCTCCTAGCGCCAGTTTTAGTGGGTGGATGTGACCACCGCTCATGTCTAGTAGCGCGCCTTTGTAAGCCTTTGTGCCCACTGCCGCTTCGACTTCATTCGCATCCATTAGGCTTAGCTTGTCATTGCCATAGCGTTCCCAATGCTTTTTGTGCTCTTCAAGGCCTTTCATTTGCTTGTTGTTCAGCGCCGTGAACATACCGCCCTGCTTGAAATCACAATCGATATTGTGTTTGTCGATCAGGCCGCGAATGATGTCGCCACCTTCAAAAATCATGTCGCACAGTGCTTTTGCCTGCTTCGCACCATAGCGGCTTTCAATCACATCTACATCACGGCTATAGCTGTTTACAATCTGACCGCCATTGCGGCCTGTTGCACCAAAGCCTACTTTCGCATTTTCAAGTACAACGACTTTGAAGCCTTTTTCAGACAAGTGAAGTGCTGACGATAAGCCCGAGAAACCTGCTCCAACGACGCAAACATCACATTCAATATTGTCTTGTAGTTGTGGGTACTCACTTACATTAGGGATCGAGTGAGCGTAGTATGAATCTGTATGTTTATTCATAGTTCTATTCCTTGTTGTTACAGCTTCGGGCTTAAGGTTGGAGACGAATCCACGTCGTTTTGGTTTCGGTAAACTTCTCAATGGCATGGATGGATTTATCGCGTCCATTACCACTCATTTTGAAGCCACCAAATGGGACGGTCATATCGCCCTCGTTGTAGTTATTCACCCACACAGATCCCGCCTCTAATTGCTTAGCGACTCGGTGTACGCGATTAATGTTGTCACTCCATAGCGCAGCGCCTAACCCGTATTGAGAGTCGTTGGCGATGGCAATGGCCTCTTGTTCTGTCTTAAATGGAATGACGCAAAGAACAGGACCGAATATTTCTTCTTGAGCAACGCGCATGCTGTTATCAACATTGTCTAAGATCACAGGCTCAACAAACGCACCTTGTCCAGCGACGTCACCGCCACAGCGCACAACTGCACCCGCCTCTTGACCTAGCTTCACGTAATCCAACACCTTAGCCTTGTGCTCTCGGTCGATGAGCGCGCCCATTGAAGAGGTAGGATCCATCGGATCTTTTGGCATAAAGCGCTGTGCTGCGCTAATCACTTTGTCGATGAAGGTATCTTTAATGCTCTCGTGCACCAGCAGACGTGTCGCGGCGACGCACACTTCACCCTGGTTGTAGAAGCAACCAGCGGCTGTTTCTGCGGCTGCGCGATCTAGATCGGCGTAGTCTTCAAATACAATATTGGCATTTTTGCCACCCGCTTCTGCCCATACACGTTTGAGGTTCGTTTCACCCGATGCGACCATAAGCTGGCCTGCTACACGGGTTGAACCTGTAAACGCGATACAGTCGACGCCTTCGTGGCGTGCTAACGCTTCACCAGCTTCATGACCAAAGCCTGTGATCACTTGAAAGACACCCGCAGGGATCCCCGCTTCATTAGCAAGTTTGCCAAGGAAGATAGCGGTCAACGATGATTTTTCAGAAGGTTTTAGAATAACGCTATTACCCGCCGCTAATGCCGGGCCAAGTTTCCAGCAACCGATCCACAATGGAAAGTTCCAAGGAACCACGGCTGCAACCACACCAATCGCTTGGTGAGAAACAAATGCATGCACCTCTTTTTCCGTTGGAGCAACTTCGCCATACACTTTGTCGATAGCTTCGGCATACCAACGAATAGACTTAGCCGCACCAGGAATGTCCGTGGACACACTGTGTGCGATAGGTTTGCCCGTATCGAGCGTTTCAAGCAATGCTAGCGCTTCAACGTTTTCATCAATTAGGTCGGCAAACTTTGTCAGTACCGACTTTCTGTGAGCAGGAGAACTCTGGCTCCATTCGCCCTTAGTAAAAGCTCTTTTGGCGTATTCAACGGCAAGATCGACGTCGGCAGATTTACAGCGCGCGATGTTCGCGATGATCTCATCTGTGGCCGGGTTGACCACTTCAAGTGTCGTCTCATCCACAGCGGCTGTGTATTCGCCGTTAAGAAAGGCGCGCTGTTCGATCACTTGCGCCTCTCGTTGTTCAATCCATTGTTGTTGCGTTTTCATACGCTCTCCTTGGTTACCTCAAGGCGCTAGAATGCTTTTGGTGTGTGAGCACTTATCATTCTGCAAGCCTTATCGGAGTAATTAGTAAATTTATGTGGGATAGTCGTGTCGATAACATAGGATTCACCTTCCTTAATCAGATAAGTTTCACCGTTGTAGTCTAGTTCAACTTCACCGCTCAACACGGTGCCGACTTCCTCTCCTTCATGCTTAATGTTGGAAGCTCCAGTGGTGCTATTTGGAGCGTATTCCTCTATCAAAAATCCAATTTCTTGTTGGTTACTGCCGTTGCTAACAAGTTTCATTGAGACCATTTCACTGCCGATTTCAATCAACTCATCTGGCTTAACCACTACCTTTATTTCTTTGTTTTCTTGTTGCTCAAGAGTGAAAAACTCCGAAAGCGACAAAGAAAAAACGTTCACTATTTTTTGCAAAGAACTCACCGAAGGGCTCACTTTGGCATTTTCTATCGAAGAGATAGCACTATGTGTAATGCCTGCTCGCTCAGCCAGTTCTCGCTGTGAAAGTCCACGCTCTTTTCTCAGTTGAGCGATATTTTTACCAATCTGGTGGTTATCCATACATTCAGCCTCTAAATTATTGAGAAGCTGACATAATAAATTCTTTAAACAAAATTTGTGAGAAATGATTTTGTTTTGCTTCCCATTCTGGGTGCCACTGCACGCCAACAAAATATTTCTGACCCGGCAAACTAAATGCCTCTATGAGACCATCAGGGGCTTTCGCTTCAACTCTTAGTGTCGAACCGAGCTGTTTTACTCCCTGATTATGCAGAGTGTTTACTTGGAACTGACTGGTATCTTCCCATTGGGCATTGACCAACCACTCTTTAAAGACCCCCTCACCTTCGACTAATACCGGATGCGCAGGTGCGTATTTCTCACCAAAGTCTTTTGACTCATTTTCACGGTGATCGTCATATCCAGATTCGTGTACCGCCGGATCTAAGCTGCCGCCAAGTGCCACATTCATTTCTTGAAAGCCGCGACAGATACCCAAGCAAGGGATATTCATATCAATGGCACGACGGATCAGTTGAATCGACAGCTCATCACGCGCTTCATCTTTCTTCTTCTCTTCATGGTTACCGTTGTAACGGTGGGGAGCGACATTCGAGTGGCTACCCGGAAACAACAGCCCATCACATACCGCTAACACGCGGTCTAGCTCATCAGTCTCGATTGCTGAAGGCAGAATGATTGGCGTTCCACCAAAGTCTTTTACTGCTTGTAGGTAAAACTCATTCAATGCCTGTATTTGATAGCCAGCGAGCTCTTTCTTACAGCTTACGAGTCCTATGATGGGTTTTCTTATCTCAGACATTGTCACACTCACGTTCGATTTATTTAACAAAAACCGTACAACCCACGTACATAATTATCAACAGCGGTGTTAAAAATAGATTCCAAAGCGTGACTTTGATCTCTATTTTGGTCAAAAAAAGCACTTATTTCGCTCGAAATATTGAGCAAAAGGCGATCAACTGTTACAAATTAGTTAACGTTTAACGCGGTTGATATAATTACCAAATTAAACAAAAACCAATAAAAACAATAAAAACAATAATTTAAATTAATAGTTCAGCCAAAAACCCTTTTAGTACTATGGTTATTGTGTTCTTTTTGTTAAACACCATCACAACAACCACTGTCTGACCGGGTAACTAGGAGTAGTAAAGATGGATACCTATTTACAGGAAGTTAAAAATTTTCGACAAAACTGGCCAGAGATTAAGTACGTGGACGTTATATTTACTGATCTCAACGCGACACCTCGTGGCAAGCGTATTCCAGTAGACTCGTTGGAGAAACTCGCTAAAGGCGTTGCGCTCCCCCTATCTACTATTACTCTCGATACTAAAGGTGCAGTGGTTGAGTCAGCAGGTCTTGGTGAAGATCTTGGAGAACCAGATAACCTTTGTTTCCCGGTTTCAGGCACTTTATTGCCGACAGCGAAAGATGGCACTGGTCAGGTCTTGCTCTCTATGATGGAAGACGACGGAAAAACCCCGCATCGTTTGTTCATTCGGAACATTGTTGAGCGCATGGTAGAAACACTGCATGCGAAAAACTGTTTTCCAGTCGTGGCATTAGAACTTGAGTTCTACCTCATCGATAAAGTTCGTGGTGAAAATGGTGAACTTCAAACAGCCATCAACCCGACGAAGAACAAAAGAGAGCGTGATACTGAAGTCTATGACGTTGATGGCCTTGACGACTATGCCGATTTCCTTGCTGAACTGAATGCCGCAGCAGCCGACCAAGGGTTAAATACCGCCGGTGCACTGGCCGAATCTGCACCAGGTCAATTCGAAATCAACTTCAACCACTCCCAAGATGTGCTTCGTGTCTGTGACGAAATTGTCTTCTCTAAGCGCCTTATCAAGCAAATTGCCCACAAGCACGGTTTTGATGCCACCTTTATGGCGAAGCCTTTCCTAGAAGAAGCGGGCAACGGTCAACACATGCACATTAGCCTGGTTAATGACCAAGGCGACAACCTGTTTACTAATAAAGAGGATGACTCAGCGAGCCCATTGTTCTACCAAACAATGACCGCGATGCTATCCCAAATTTCGGACGCAATGGCTCTGCTTTGCCCTAACGTGAACTCTTACCGCCGATTTGTACCAGGTGCTTATGTACCAACACGTGCAGATTGGGGGGAGAATCACCGTGGCGTTGCACTCCGCGTACCGATCAGTGACGGTAAAAACCGTCGCATTGAACACCGCATCGCTGGTGCGGATGTCAACCCTTACATTCTCGCTGCCGTAGTACTTTCCGCCGTATTAGCGAGTGATAACTATACCCAAGAACAGTGTCCACCCGCCCTAAGTGATAACGCAGTTGACCTGCCAACCCGCATGTCAGATGCCCTAACTCAGCTTGATAGCAGTGAGTTAGGTACTTATCTCTCTCAGGACTTTATTGATATGTATCTCGCTTGTAAACGTAGTGAACTGGCCGACTTTGAGCGCATTATTACCCCGCTAGAAATCGACTGGATGCTTCACTCGGCATAGCCAAAGGAAGGAAATTATGACAACAAAAACTGGTGTACTAACCCCACCTAGGAAATCAGGCAGTAAGCACTTATTTGTGACTGCGCTTGTGGCTAGTGTGTTAATTGGGTTTACCGCCCTGGGGTTAAACCATGTAGAAGGTGAAGCATACGGATGGCTGAGCCTACTACCGACAGCCCTAGTATTGATCTTCGCACTCACAACCCACAGAACGGTAGAAGCGCTTGTCGCGGGTACCATCGCTGGCGTATTGCTGCTCGACCCGACTCAAGTGGTTGAGAAGTTCATTGGCATATCCATGGATGTAATGATGGACGGCACCATCGCTTGGATCATTTTGGTTTGTGCGCTTATGGGCGGATTGATTGCGGTCCTCGAAAAGGGTGGCAGTATTCTTAGCTTCAGTAATATGCTGGTCAGCAAAGTAAAAAGCCGTAAACAATCCATGCTAATGACATTCGTGTTAGGTCTGATCATCTTTATCGATGATTACCTTAACGCCATCGCGATTTCATCGTCGATGAAGAAGGTCACTGACGGCTATAAGATCTCTCGTGAAAAGCTCGCTTACTTAGTTGACTCAACGGCGGCACCGATTTGTATTCTGGTTCCAATCTCTACTTGGGCTATCTTCTTTAGCTCTCTGTTGGAAGCAAATGGTGCAGCAGCAGAAGGTTCTGGTATCGAAGCTTACATTTCAGCAATCCCATACATGGCTTATGGTTGGGTAACACTGGCTATCGTTGTTCTGGTGTCTTTAGACAAATTGCCAAACCTAGGTGCGATGAAACAAGCGGAAGAACGCGCACAGAACGGTCAAGTGAAGCCAGATGGTGCTCAAGACATCGACTTCTCAGGTGAAGTGCCTGAAACCACCTCACCAACGATGGGTTTGATTAACTTCTTAACGCCAATGGTCGTTCTTGTTGGTGCAACATGGTTCTATGGTATTGACCTACTGGCCGGTGTCGTTGTCGCTATCATCTTTACGCTTTGCCTGTACGGTTTCCAGCGACTGGTGTCAATGAATGAGTTATTTGACTCTGTATTTGATGGCGTCAAAGTCATGCTTATTCCACTTGCGACGGTTGTCGGCGGCTTTATGCTAAAAAGTGTCAATGACTCACTTGGACTGACTGAGTTTGTCATCGAATCTGTCGCACCTTACCTTTCTGCACAGTACTTCCCTGCGTTGATTTTCATCATCACTGGTGGCTTAGTATTTGCATCTTCTTCGTCTTGGGGTACGTTCGCCGTTGCCATGCCGATTATCCTGCCTCTTGCAGACCAGTTAGGCGTGCCACTGCATCTTACCATCGCTGCGATGCTATCAGCTTCTGCTGCAGGTAGTCACTCATGCTTCTTTAGTGACTCTACCGTACTCTCAGCGCAAGGCTCTGGCTGTACCGCAATGCAGCATGCTAAGACTCAGTTCCCTTACGCACTGATCGGTATTGTTGCCACCACCCTATTCTTCATTGTTGTGGCATAACGCGCGTTATTCACATCAATAAGAAACCCAAAGGGATGCCACTCAGCAGGCATCCTTTTTTTATGCCCCTACTGTTAATAGGTGTTTCCTATCGAATAGATAGAAAAAGGCAAATGTTCAAACCGCCGCACGCGTCGCATAATGAATATAACAGTTAACCAGTAACAGACTTTGGTTACGCGAATTTACACTTATTGGAGATTTAAACGCGGCCATTTCCTCTGCTGTTACATAGAATCAAACTGATTCCGGCGTCCATCAGAATTGTCCATTAAATAAGTAGCGATTCTGAGGTCTTTTGTTAGTTCACAGTTTTTAGAAACTGGAGATGAATATGCAAAGCGATAACAATGCTCCTCAAGGTAAATGCCCATTCATGCACGGTGGCAATACGCGCTCCGGCGGTCGTGGCACTCAAAACGTGGATTGGTGGCCAAACCAACTCAATGTAAAAATCCTTCATCAAAACGATCGTAAAGGAAATCCTCATCACGAAAGCTTCAATTATGCACAAGCCTTCAAAAAGCTCGATCTGAAGCAAGTAAAACAGGACATTGAACATATCCTGACTGACTCTCAAGATTGGTGGCCAGCCGACTACGGTCACTACGGTCCGTTTATGATCCGTATGGCGTGGCACGCTGCAGGTACCTACCGTACTGCTGACGGTCGCGGGGGCGGTAACACTGGCAATCAGCGCTTTGCTCCTCTTAACAGTTGGCCTGATAACGGCAACCTAGATAAGGCTCGTCGCCTACTTTGGCCGGTAAAGAAAAAATACGGGCAAAGCCTCTCTTGGGCCGATTTGTTTATTCTTGCTGGTAACGTGTCTATCGAGTCCATGGGCCTAAAAACCTTCGGTTTTGGTGGTGGTCGCGAAGACATCTGGGAACCAGAGGAGGACGTGTATTGGGGTATGGAAAGCGAATGGCTAGGTGACAAGCGTTACTCTGGTGACCGCGAACTTGAAAATCCGCTTGCTGCAGTACAGATGGGACTTATCTATGTAAACCCAGAAGGTCCCAATGGCGACCCAAGTGTGCTCGCGTCCGGCCGCGATATTCGCGAAACATTCGCTCGTATGGGTATGAATGATGAAGAAACAGTGGCGCTCGTCGCAGGCGGCCATACCTTTGGTAAATCCCATGGTGCCGGCGACCCTGAACTCATGGGGCCTGAGCCAGAAGCTGCACCAATGGAAGAAATGGGCTTTGGTTGGCGCAATGGTTTTGGTAGCGGTAAAGGCGATGATACGACCACCAGCGGTATTGAAGGCGCTTGGACACCAAACCCTATTCAATGGGATAACGGCTACTTCGATATGCTACTTGGCTACGACTGGGATCTCGTAAAAAGCCCAGCAGGCGCTTGGCAATGGGTACCGGTTGGCGTCTCTGAAGAGCATATGGCTCCTAAAGCACACGATGCTTCTCAGCGCGTCACCACCATGATGACGACAGCAGATATGGCGATGCGTATGGATCCGATCTACGGTGAGATCTCCAAGCGCTTCCACCAGAATCCAGATGAGTTCGCCGACGCCTTTGCTCGCGCTTGGTTTAAGCTCACTCACCGTGACATGGGACCAAAAGCTCGTTACCTAGGTGAAGAAGTACCAAGTGAAGATCTGATCTGGCAAGACCCAGTTCCAGTAGCAACGTCTGCGCCTATCAGCTCTGAAGATGCAGCAACGTTGAAAGCAAGTATTCTCACATCAGGACTAACGGTTTCTGAACTGGTGTATACCGCTTGGTCATCGGCCTCGACCTTCCGTGGTTCGGACTATCGTGGTGGTGCAAACGGTGCCCGTATTCGTCTAGCCCCTCAGCGTAACTGGGAAGTTAACCAACCAGAGCAACTTAATCGCGTATTGGCGGTGTATGAGCGTATTCAAGCTGAATTTGCTAAGCCTGTCTCTATTGCTGACTTGATCGTTCTCGGCGGTAACGCAGCGATTGAGAAAGCAGCGAAAGATGCGGGGGTTTCCGTGGACGTACCATTTACAGCTGGTCGTACCGATGCACTTGAGTCTCAGACTGATGCGGAATCATTTGCTGTACTTGAGCCACTTGTTGATGGCTTTAGAAACTACAGTCAAAAAGCATTTAGTGTCTCTGAAGAGGAACTACTGCTAGACAAAGCACAGCTACTGACCCTTACCGCGCCAGAAATGACCGTGTTGATTGGTGGCCTTCGTGTACTTGGTGCAAATTACGGCGACAGCGACTTTGGCGTCCTCACCGAGCGTAAAGGTTTGTTAACCAATGATTTCTTTGTGAACTTAACGGACATGGACATTGAGTGGCGACCAACCAACCGTGACGCCAGTGAGTTTGCCGGTGTTGAACGTGCGTCTGGTAAACAGAAATGGTCAGCGAAACGTGCAGACCTTGTGTTTGGCTCTAATTCACAATTGCGTGCACTTGCGGAAGTATACGCGTGCGATGATGCCAATGATAAGTTCATCTGCGACTTCGTTTCGGCTTGGGTTAAAGTTATGAATGCCGACCGATTTGATGTGTAATCACTCAATCTAGAAACAACTGAGCCTGTGATATCTCCCCTTATCGGTGACAATCACAGGCTCTTTTTTATCGCTTAGCTCAACAGGGCTAGCTCCACTTAAGCACCCTAACCTCATTTCCCTCTTCGGGTTTCTTAGGGATATTCAAAGACAACAGCAGAGATACCGCGGCCATGGCTGCACCAATATAAAACACGCTCGACGGTGAAATTAACCAAATAAAACCAAACGACACAGGGATCACAACCGCCGCAATGTGGTTAATGGTAAACGATACGCCTGCTGTAGACGCCATGTCGGCCGGATCGGCGATCTTTTGAAAGTAAGTCTTAATCGCCAACGCCAGCGCAAAGAAAAGGTGGTCAATAACATACAGCGCAGCTGCCCATTCTGCCGTTTGCACTAAACCGTATCCGACAAACACAAATATCAGTCCAATGTATTCCACCATTAAGGCTTTACGCTCGCCAACGATACCAATAAATCGACCAATCTTCTTCGCAAACAAAAAGTTAAACAGATAGTTAATTAGGAAAAGTAAGGTAATGTCGGAGACACTGTAGCCGAACTTCTCAACCATTAAAAAGCCAGCAAAAACCGTAAAGATTTGGCGTCTTGCTCCGCTCATAAAGGTCAATGCGTAGTAAAGCCAGTAGCGCTTTTTCAACACAAGTTTCTTTGTCTGAGGAGTGTCTGTCTTAAACTGAGGAAAGGCTAAGGCAATAAACAGCACTAAGATAAAGCCGACACCTCCAGAGATGCCATATACCCAGACATAGTCGAGCTTAAAGACTTCAACCATGACCCAAAGGCCCGCATAGGTCAAAAGAGATGCCAAGGCACCTACGGAGATCAGTTTACCTAACACTTCCGGGGCCTCTTCTTTACTCAGCCACTGCAAGGAAAGAGATTGCTTTAACGTCTCAAAATAGTGAAACCCTGTAGACATAATCAGTGTGGTGATCAGCAAACCGGCCACGGAAGGGAAAAATCCCGTGATCGCGGTACCTGCGGTGAGCAACAATAGTGACACGATCATGAACTTTTGCTCGCGAATGAACAGGAGCACGAAGACGGTCGTAAATGCCAAGAAGCCGGGAATTTCTCGTACACTTTGTAAAAGGCCGATGTCCGAGCCATCGAAGTTGGCCTTCTCGATAACGAAGTTGTTAAGCAGCGCCATCCAGCTTGAAAAAGCGATGGGCACTATAATCGAGATAATAATGAGGAAGTTTTGCGGCGTTCGCCAAGCAGGTTCAAGTTGCGGTTGAGACATTGTTATTCCTTTGAAAGCGTTATTTTTATATGCTCATCCTCAACCACAATGAAGGGGCAGACATAAGCGGTAATGGAGTCTAATACTTTGACACAAATAAATACATTGAAAGTCACTACTTGCAACTTATGCAACTTTGTCGAGCCGCCATGCGCCTTTTATGAAATGGAGAACATTTACTCTCAAAAGCAATGGCAACAGAAAACACGCTGGCTAACAGCCACATTGCGCGAGATAGACAGTGATGTCATAGCTTTTCAAGAGGTGTTTTCCATTGAAGCGCTGCGTATCTTAACTTCAGAGCTGGGCTATCCATATTTTGAGTATAATCAGCAACCCGCGATTGAAGGTGATTACATCTACTCCAAGCCTGCACTGGCGTTTGCTTCTCGGTTCCCAATAAAAAAGTACACTAATATGCAGCTTTGCCATCCGTTTTCTGGCGAGTTTAGTCGACCACCACTGCATATTTCGCTTTCCATAGCGGGACTCGGAGACTTTGATCTAATCAATGTGCACTTAAAGTCCAAGCGAGCCATCATAGACAGCGAAGAAACTAGTGACAACGTCACTGAATGGTTAAAGGAACTGGCCGGTTCTACACTATCGAGCCAGCTTCGTCAGCAAGAGGCGCTGTCACTGCACGCTAATATCGTACGTCACAAACGCGATGCTCAGCGTCCATTTATCTTACTCGGCGACTTCAATAATGTGCTTTCGGCGGCCGAATTTGCTCCATTTCGTGCCCAGTATCGCCACCGCAGACGTGAATCACGTAGCGCCATTGCACCATACCAATTCCATGACAGCTGGGCACTTATCCCCCATGGCATACCTGTTCGAGCTCAAGACGCCATCAAACCACCTGTTAGCCACTACTATGGTGAGTCTGGACAGCGTATTGACTACATCTTATTGTCTAGTGAATTCGTACCGGAATACGAGCACTCACTGTATGAATTGACTGAGTATCAACTTACCGATAAGCACATCGTTGATCCTAGATTTGGCATCAATGATGTGGGATCAGATCATGCTTTCATCTCCATTCGCTTCGAGTCACGTCACTAACCGCTCGAAGTTGGATAATCTGCTTGCCACATCCTTCAAATTCAATTAGTTATATACCTAATGACCTCGATGCCAAATAACAACAACGGAGATGGCAATGAACGTTACCATTCGACCTACTGAGCCAAGAGATGCCGAAGGCCTGCGCGATCTATTTTTGCAACCAAAAGCCATGCGAGAAACATTGCATTTACCCCACTCTACCCTTGCTATGTGGCAAGAGCGGCTGAACAATATTCCCGTTGGCGTTTATTCATATGTCGCCGAGTGGGATGGGAAAATTGTTGGAAATATCGCGTTAACCCAGTCACAACGACCAAGACTGATGCACAGTGCGACCTTCGGTCTCGCCGTTCATGATGACTACCACGGGATGGGCATTGGCAGTCAACTGATCGAGACCGTGTTGGATTTAGCAGACAACTGGCTCAACTTAATGAGACTTCATATTGAAGTGAATACCGACAACAAAGCCGCTATCGCTCTTTATTCAAAATACGGCTTTGATATCGAAGGGGAAGCACTGTGCTCCGCATTTCGAGATGGTGAGTATATCTCCACCTACTATATGGCAAGACTCAAAGATCAGCAGTAGACACGACTTACTTCAAATAAGCGAAGCTGGCGAGCAGATCGGCTTCAATTTGTAAGTCATTGTTAACCGGATACCACACATCAACTTATTGATGTTAAACGATATGGTCTGCACTTTGATGCAATGGTAAAGTTGGAAGCAAGACCACAGCAATACAACCATTGGAGCAAGGAAATGTGCAAGCATGGAGCACCACAGCGTCAAAAACGAAGCCTATTTATGAAGCTGTTGGGAGTGAGAGAGTACTATGTCTGTAGCCATTGTGGACAAAAGCTTCTAATTGGCTCAGAGCGACTAACTCGTCTCCTTTACCCAAATCAGATTGATTCGTTTAACAAATCTGACCCGACTCATATTTAATATCCTGTTCAACCTGCAAGCAGACCTCTGCCGCAAGCGCGATCCCCTTAACCATGTCCTCAAGCCGCATCGAAGGGGGAGCAGTTTGGTCACCCACCGGGGTTATTAAAGGAACATGAATGAAGCCTTGAGCAATCGGCTTCCCCGTTAAATGATGTTGCAATCCATAAAACAAATGGTTGCAGACAAATGTGCCAGCGCTATTAGACACTTCGCAATCAATCCCGTTTTTATTCAATGCTTTAGTAATAGCTTTGATAGGCAAGGTTGAGAAAAATGCGTTAGAGCCGTTTGCTACGACGGGTTCGTCTATAGGCTGGTTACCCGCATTATCGGCAATGCGAAAATCATCAACATTGATCGCAACACGTTCAGGGGTGATGGCCGTCCGCCCAGCCCCTAGCCCGAGATTTATCACCACACTCGGCTGATGCTCAGCAATAGCACTCAACACACAATCGATCGACTCGTATCGAGTCACTGGTACTTGGCAAGTGACGATCTCTCCACCTTCTATCATCACGCCTGAGAGCCGCTTGATGATCTCTAGTGACGGGTTAACCGCATCACCTCCGAAAGGTTCGAAGCCTGTCACCAATACTTTTTTCATCGGTTTTCATGCCTATTGTTGGTTTCTCTGTTTAACTTAGGTAGAGTACGCCACCAACAATACCAGTCAAGCGATAGAAAACGATGAACATTGACAACGAAGTTATTGAAACATTAGAACAACTAGAGCAGTTCCTGATCTTAGTCGAGAGCGGAGCACTCGGTTTACAAGGCGTAGCAGGTATTGCACTAGCAACCTCGAATGCTGACGGCCGTCCTTTCGTCGCGGTGCTAAGTGACAAACATGAGCTTTTACACGGTCGCTGGGTATCACAAGACGTGTATGAGAACGGCAAAGACTTAGTGCGTAACGGACCACGACGTAACTAGGCAGCACGCAATAACAAGCCATCGAAACCCAGCATACATGCTGGGTTTTTTATTGCCTAAACATATGGATAACCGCAGTCTTGATGTGACCCATGCTGCTGAATTTAAAGTAAAAAGAGAGATTGATTCCACGTTTATTAGAATGGAATCGCAATCTAAGTGTGCAGTGCGTTGCACTGTGACGATCTCATCTATCCTTTTCTGCGATGCGGCTTGTCCGCGACGTCAGTATATAAAGGATAATTATGAAAAAACTCACCGCACTTTCTTTCGCCGTATGCGCGACCCTCTCTTTCACTTCACCTGTAAACGCCGAGGCATGGGGTTACGGCGAGGGCAACGGTCCTAACACCTGGGGCAAGGTCAGCGCTACCTGCGACCAGGGCCAAAATCAAAGTCCTGTCGACATTGAAACCAATAAGTTGACCTCAGCGAACAAGCAACCGTTGGCTTTCGACTACCAAGGCGAGGTCAAAAACATCGTCAACAACGGTCACACCATTCAAGTCAATGTGACGGGCAAAAACACGCTGAGTATCGATGACCAAGATTTTGAATTGAAGCAGTTCCACTTCCACACGCCTTCAGAGAACACGATTAACGGCAAAGCAGCACCATTGGAAGCGCATTTTGTCCATGCTAATCAACAAGGGCAACTTGCAGTGGTAGCGGTGATGTATAAGCGCGGCGAGCGTGAGAGCGCGCAATTGGAAAACATCGTACACACGCTGCCGGCAAAAGCACAAACCATCACTCCCGAGAAAACCGTTCAACTTAATGAACTACTACCCCGAGTAAAAGACTACTATCGTTACAACGGCTCACTGACAACCCCACCTTGTAGTGAAGGGGTGCGCTGGCTGGTACTGCGCGACCCGCAATTTATACCGCAACAGCAACTTAAACGCCTGTCGAAAACCATGGGTGACAACGCGAGACCGACGCAAGCACTCAACGCACGTTTAATATTGAACTAACTCCTTCTGTGTCCACTAGCATCTTTGCTAAGTGGACACACCTTGTCATCCAGGTTCACATTTACTGACACAAATGAGCTAATTACAGATGATTTGTGCGACTAACCTTCCATAAATTTACTTTGAAATTTGGCAAAAATTGACTATTTGAAGTGCCTCAAAGTTTACCGTACACAGACCATGTAACTTAGGCGTTAAACAAAACCAAGAACATGTTGCAATGATGAGAAATTAAATAACATGCTATTCAACTGCATTCCCTACACACAGTTGTACGGTTAGCCTTTGAGTAACGGTTAGCGAGATTTGGGAGACGTAGTATGCAGCAGTATGAGATCAACGTGTATGACTTGAGGTGCGATGAGCGATCCATCGTACTGAATATCGAATTTTCCGATGCGACCAAGGCCGATTTTATGTGGGGTAACATGCCCACCACATCTTGTCGTGATTATATTTCCCACCTTGTGGTTGCTGGCAATGTTGTTGCCAAAAAATACATTACTGAAGACGAGTTAAGCGATATGAATCGCGCGTCACATTACAACACACTTTCCATGACATGTTAAAGCGGAGCGGTCTGCTCCGCTTTAGTCACGTTCAAGTCACGCCGCAATATCAAACATCGCGATTAAGCGAGTGCAATTTACGCCACTACCACGCTGACGAGCTCTTCTTTCAAGCCTTGTGCAACATCTTTAGCAATCAAAAGCTTACCTTTTTCATTGCTGCCTTCCGCTGATGTCACGATAAGATCTCGCATGTCTTCACCGCCAAAGCCCACCATAGTTGGATTTTCAGACGGTACATCAATCACGTCCAACACATCACCCGTTGGGGCAATTTTCACCACAGATTGGCCCGCGTACATCGCAACCCAGTAGTTGCCCTCAACGTCGACACTCGCACCATCTGGACGGCCATTGTAATCCGTCAAATCACAGTGCAGCTGTTGCTCACCGTATTGACCTGTACTTGCATCATAAGCGTGTTTGTACACCTTGCTAGAGCCAGTATCTGCCCAGTACAACCATTGAGCATCTGGCGAAAACGCCAGGCCATTACAGGTCCAAGCAAACATAGGCAAAGCTTCGATAGTGCCATCTAGATGAAGCTGATGGAATTGTCCTTGGTCACCGACTTTCGCTCCATTACGAGTACCGGCAATGAAACGTCCACCTGGCGCACCGCGACCATCGTTGTATCGCATACGAGGAAATTCTGACACCAATGGTGCCAGCGAAATCATCTCTGCATCCCAATCTTGGATGTAGTACATGCCGGATTTTAGTGCGACAACAAACCCTTGTTCACCATGCAAAGCAAAGCAGCCTAACTTATCGCCGAACTCACGCTTCTCACTTACGCCATTTTTGTGACGCCAAAGCTCCCCTTCACAGATGTTGACCCACATCCAAGAGTCGGTGCGCCAATCCCAGCGTGGGCATTCCGCTAAATCAAAATCTAGGTCGACGAACTTTTCAAACTGTAGAGACTGTGCCACGTTGATGTCCTTTTTATACTTGTTGCTATTGGTTGGGTGTCTCACCTTACAGGTTAAAGTAAGGCGATGAATATTGGCCACTGTTTTAACAAAATCAGTGCTAACGTGCTAGCACTGATTTGTGTTTTAACCATTTAAACCGTTGCCAAAGGTAAGACCCAAAGCGCGCATGGATTAGTCTTGCCCGTCGCCAGCCAATTTAAGCGTGGTTGGCGCTTGTGTCAGACTGTCTGGATTGAGGTAGGTTGTCGTCGAAGGGAAGGCGAATTCCGCGCCATGCTCGTCAATCACGCGGTTAATTTCCATAAGCAACTCTTGCTGGGTATTCAGAAAGTCTTCTCTATCCCGGGTATCAATGTGAGCAAATACATCAATATCTAAGCTGTAGTCACTGAAAGAAGAAAAGTGAACACGCAGCGGGGACGCTAACACTCTTGGGTGCTGCGCCAAAAATTCGCGAATATCGCGCGTCACCGCGACCATCGTCTCCATTGGCGTTTCATAACGCAGCCCAAGTTTGACTAAAAATGGATAGCGATCTCGACGACTAAAATTGGTAATTTGCATCTTGACGACATCGCCATTAGAGATAGTGATCAAGGTACGATCTTTGGCACGAATGCGTGTAGAGCGCACACCAATTTGCTCGACTACACCAGAAACGCTGCCTACAGAACAAAAGTCACCCACCGACAAAGACTTATCCATAAACATGATCACGCCGCCGATGAGGTTCTCCATCGTAGGGCGAATCGCCAGCGCGATCGCCATCCCGCCCAAACTGAGTCCGGTAATAATGCCGTACACTGGTACTCCTAAACGATGCAAACCATAACCAATGACACAAACAGCACAAAAGCTGCCCGCTAGTGTACCCATGATTTGAGCAAGGCTTTTCTTTAGGCCATCAGCGAGTCGCTGACCAACCATCAGCCAGCGACACCCCGATGCGCCTAACAAGTAGGCAGCTTGAGCGATGAGTGGCCAAAACAGCAGCTCAACCATCATATTGAGCGTAGTCATTAATGTACCCGTTAAGTTGAACTGATAATCGGCCGTCCAATCAAATACAAACAGACCGAACGCCATCATGACGGGTTTGAGCAGCACATGCTGTACTTTGTGATAAATGGCGTAAGCATATAGCACTAAGACGCAACTCAGAAGCAGCAAAGCAATCCATTGCCAAATCGCTTGATCACCAATCTCGATCATCATCTCCGCTGGCATCGACTCAACAAACGCAAACCATCCCGGCGGGATTAATCGCCCCGCGCTTAACGAATAGTATTTATAGTAGTCTGGTGACGCGTCTATATTGGACGGTAGATGACTGACAAGACCGTAATACCTGTGCAGATGTGTAACGGTGTCACTAGAGAACTGATAATGGCCTGAAGGTTGCCTGACGATACTAATATTAGTATTCGGCACAGTCCAACGCTCGATGTCGGCACTATTTGGAATCGCGTTAGTGTCAAAGGTAGGCACACGATCAAGTACCTCTTTGAGCAACATAACGGACTCAATGGCCACACGGTTTTGACTCGATGCCGCTACCTGAGATAAGTCAAATGTCAGTGCTGCACGCTCAAATGAAGAGTGAATTTTCTGACGTTGATCTTCACTGACGTTAGAAAGATCGTTGTATACGATACCCAGCTCTCGATTAGCCTCAGTAACAGAGGCAATGTAGCTGTCATAGGTGAGTTTTGGAGTACTGGTATCGGGTGGAGAGAGAGGGAAGCGCTCCTGCGCATTAACAAAGCAAGCAATCAGGCCTAACATTATGACCCATGCTTGTTTAATCCATATTTTCATTGTCCTAGCCTTTGTGTTTATTATTCACCTTTTAGCATAGGATAGATTAAAAAACTGAGGTAAAATTTGCCTTAATTCTTCCTACTAAACAGTAACCTATGACAATAAAAACCCTAGATTCAACCGTCGTCTATAAAAACCCTTGGATGTCCGTTCGTGAAGACAAAATCGAACGCGAAAGTGGAAAACAAGGAATTTACGGAGTTGTCGACAAGCCCGATTGCGCGGTGATCATCGCTATTGATAACGGCGAAATTCATCTGGTTCAGCAATATCGATACGCCGTCAGTGAAACCTTTTGGGAACTGCCTCAAGGGGCATGGGAGTCAAAACCAGATGCGAGCCACTTGTCTCTCGCGCAAGGTGAACTGCGGGAAGAGACCGGATTGAGCGCCGCAACCATGACGTATGTGGGGAAGCAGTTCATTGCGTATGGTTTTCTCAATCAAACTTGCCACATTTACCTTGCTACCGACCTCACTCAGGGTGAGCCAAGCCGCGATCAAGAAGAAGAAGATCTTATCGCTCGCGCATTTACAATTTCCGATTTTGAACGCATGTTGACTGACGGGGAAATACAAGACGTGGTGACGACCGCTGCATGGGGATTAGCAAAACTGAAAGGTTTGGTGTAGTCGCTTGTTGTTAAGGAGCGATAGATAAAAACGATCTATATCGCATTTTCCAAAAACAGACTCGACTTTACAGAATAGTGATCCAATATAAATAAATACTTAATGAAACCTTATGCACAAGGAAGTCGCATGGATCTACTCACCCTTCAAGAAACGTTAATCACAACAATCCGGCAGTTGGAACGCTATAAACCAAACCTTAGACTGAGCGAGGAAGCGTACGACCTTGAATCAGCGGTCAACAAACTCACAGAGCAACTCTTCAGTTTACAATCACTAAAAACCCTCAAAGGTTCCGATAGTGATATTTCGCGCTCGATTCAGCTACTCAACGCCCTTACTGATAAAACTCACCACTCCCTTGAGCAAGGCATTGACATCGATGATCCTAGGCTCATTATTGATGAATCTTTGCGTGTAAATATTCAGCTATCCAAGCTGACGTTAGGCGAAATGACCACTTAAAGTCCATTCGATTAATCAATACTTACCGACGCAAACTAATCACAAAGGGCATACTAGTTTGTATGCCCACCACCTAACTCTATGTTTTAAATAAACAAACCGCATATCGTTCAATCCTTAAACGTCATCAAACCTATTGATTTGCATCATACTTCTCACTATTTGTGCATGATAGCTTAGCGTCATTATATTCATCATGACGAATAGCAAGGAGCATTCAAATGAGCAGTACTATTATCCTTCCATCGACCAACTTGTTAGGAAAAGAGTGTTTAGACAAAGCGCTGGATATCATCCAGCAACAGGGGTTCACAAAAGCACTGATCGTAACGGATGCTGTGTTGAACCAGATTGGCCTTGTCGCTCAAATAACAAAAAAACTCGACGATCGTCAGATCGCATTTGCAGTCTATGATGGAACTCAACCAAACCCTACAATTCAAAACGTTGAAGCTGGCCTTGAAGTACTCACTGACGAAGGCTGTGATCTGATCTTATCTGTTGGCGGGGGCTCACCGCACGACTGTGCAAAAGGTATTGCCTTAGTCGCAACTAACGGCGGAAAAATCACAGACTACGAAGGGATTAACCAAGCCACAATCGCACCATTCCCACTCGTTTCAATCAATACAACGGCAGGCACCGCATCAGAGATGACCATGTTCAGTGTGATCACTGATGAAGCAAGGCAGATCAAAATGGCGATTGTTGACCAAAAAGTGACGCCACTGATTTCGGTAAATGATCCTAACTTGATGCTCGCCATGCCAAGTTCACTGACCGCTGCGACAGGCATGGATGCACTAACTCATGCTATTGAAGCTTATGTGTCGATTGCCGCTAACCCGATCACCGATACTGTGGCGCTTAAAGCAATCGAAATGATCACCATACACCTACCGACTTGTGTGACCGATGGTGAAAACGTTGAAGCTCGTGAGCAAATGGCTTACGCCCAATTTATGGCAGGTATGGCATTTAACAACGCGCTGCTGGGCTACGTGCATGCGATGGCACACCAAATTGGCGCCACTTATCATCTGCCTCACGGGGTATGTAATGCAGTATTGCTGCCACACGTACAACGGTTCAATGTCTCAGCGAATCCTGAAAAGTTTGTCGATATTGCCAATGCTATGGGGAAAGACACGACTGGGTTAAACACAGAACAGGCGGCATTGCTTGCTATCGAGGCGATGCAGGAGCTATCAAGTAAAGTGGGTATTCCTGCCACACTCAAAGAGCTTGGTGTGAAATCAGAAGACATTGCAAAGCTTGCTGAAAGCACGTTGCAAGATGTGTGTTGTATGACTAACCCTCGTCAAGCAACTCAAGCAGAAATCGAAGCGATCTTTAGCGCGGCAATGTAATCGACGTTGTCATCAATCTATGTCAGGCGGCGACCATGCAGCCTGACTTTTACATTGTAAACCCTATCCAATCCCATCTAAACAAGAACGGATTAAGAACAATATTTAATCACTTATTGCCTGCCCTTCGTACTAATCGTCTGCACAACCCGTTTTTAAACCGCCCTGCCAAACATGGAGACGTGAGATGAATACTAAGATCAGTACGCTGGAGCAATACGCTCAATTCGACAAATTAGTTATCCATTCATTAGAAATGTCGCTCTATCAAGCATCAGTGGTCATTGATGGTGAAGAACATTATGTCACACACGACAACGGGTCGCTGTTACGCACTCATAACGTGGTGGATATGCGCCGTCTGTGTCAAAATCTGTCTGCCAAAGAAGTCGTGCTCAGACAAGACAGCGCCTATGATGAAATGGTCGGTAGTCCTATTAAACATGGCCAAAACACCTTAGAGGTCCCACTCGGTCGTTTTGACTCAGTGATGTAACGACAGTTACACAGCGCCGTGCGTGCGCGCTCGTCGCACTCCGTCTAAGGCCAATACGGACAGAGCCATCATAACCAGCAGATAAGTCGGCATGTCGGCGGCCTCAACTCGCTCACCGAGCAGTAAGCCCACGGCAAACACAAGTACAGGTTCTACATACCCTAGAAGACCAAACAGAGACATAGGTAGCGATTGTGAAGCATACAAAAACAGCAGCATTGGCACTGCGCCTGCAATCGCTAAACCAAGGTAGTAAAACCAACTCACAGCTGGGATAGCTTGAATTTGCTCAATCGGTAACAAATAGAACATCGCAAATATGGTCAGTGGCAGCAGGAATACATTATCAAGGGTAAAGCCGACATCGCTCGCCACATCCAACGTTTTGCGATGGACAAAATAGACCGGGTAGCCCAAGGCAATGAGTAACACTATCCATGACAGTCCCTCAGCCATGACATAAGCGTAGGCTACGCCAACAGCAGCCAAAACACAGGCTATCCATTGAAGTCGAGATAGCGTATCTCCGTAAACAAGTTTGCCTACGACCACCAGCACCAAAGGTAACGTGAAATAACCGAGCGCAACAGATAACGTCTCTCCATATAAAGGTGCCCAAACAAACACCCAGTATTGCGGCGCCACCAACAGGGCCGATATGAGATAGCGATGCCAGCGCCGTGTTTGCTTAAACGCTTGCCAAAAGCGGCCAATGCGTCCCGTCAACACTAAAATCACCATCATCAACCCAGCACTCCATGTCACGCGCTGCGCTGCGACCCAGTGCCCTTCGCCACCACTTACGTTAAACGTGCCCAGATCCGGTTGGAACTGTACATACAGAGGCAGCAAGCCAAACAAACAAGAAGCAAGGATGGAGGCAACGACCCCTTTTGAGGTCTGAGATAAATCATCAAATCGGCTTAGCATTCTTAACATCACCCTAGTACGGAATGTGCGAACATTATCGTAATTTTCGGTCCTAGAATACTGTTTTTTCATAGCAATCGTGAATGAGTAAACATCCACAGTTAAGCACCCCAAACCAATACTGCCGTCATCAACACCCAAATAGAGCAAACCACCTAATAAGCAAATACAAACTATTCGACTAGCGATTAGGTCAAGAGCGTTTTCAGTCCCTCCTTCAAATTGACTTGTTCGAAAATTAACAAAGGTGTCGTTAATATACCGATATAATTGGAAATATTGCAGGGATTGCTTTTAATCGTATTACCACAGAGTTGTTAGATGTATGAATTATAAGAATAGATCAATACCGTTTTATCTCCTCACGGGTACCATTTTGTGTAGTGCCTATACACAGGCAGGTATGATGGATGATTTCATTGATCCTAAAGATGGGCGGCTCGATGGCAGCCAATTTATACTTGATAACGCCGCTGGTTTTCTTCCCGTCCCGTTAACCGTGACCGATCCGGCAGTTGGTGTCGGTGGCGGTGCAGCATTGCTATTTTTCCACGAATCTGAAGAGCGCAAACAAAAACGTCTTGCTGGCGAAGAGGTCAAAGACATCCCAGCCAGTACCTCAGGACTCATGGCACTTGGTACCAATAACGGCAGCCAACTTTATGGCGGATTCCACTACGGCAATTGGATGAATGATCGCATCCGCTATATGGGTGGCTTATTTGGCGCTAAATTCAACCTCAAATATTACCCAATGGCATCACTTGGCCCTATGGATCTCAGTTTGCAGGGGATCTACTTCTTTCAAGAAATGGATATCAGAATTGGCGACTCCGACTTTTTCATTGGTGGCGCCTATAGCTACATGTCATCGAAGCCAACACTTGATGGCGTCAACGACCCACTCCTGCATTCTAAAGACGGACGTCTTGGCTGGAGGGTGATGTACGATACTCGCAACAACCAGTTCTCACCACAACAAGGCACTAAGGCGGGTCTCAAAGTCGATTACCATCATAAAGCCTTTGGCGGCCAGTTCGATTATCAAAAATATAATGCCTATGCTCAGCACTATACCCGCCTATCGAAAAGCTGGGGACTGGGCGTGCGTGGGGATGTAAAGTCAATCTCAGATAACGTCGATTTCCCAGCATCGATATACGCTCGTCCATACATCGACATGCGCGGTATCGCCGCCATGCGTTATCAAGCAGACAATACTGCCCTTGGTGAGCTAGAGCTAAGTTATGACATCGACGAACGCTGGACAGTACTTGGTTTTGTGGGAGCCGCGACAGCGTTTAACCACGGCGAAAGTATCGCCCGCAGCCAAGTACACTACACACGCGGCGGCGGTTTTCGATACCTCATCGCTCGTCAACTGGGTCTGAGAGTCGGTGTTGATGTGGCGAAAGGGCCAGAAGAGTGGACCACCTACATTCAATTTGGTAGCGCGTGGAAGTAACCCTCGCGCCTTAACAGTGTTATGCCGCCCTCTCATCCGTGGCATAATCAAATGACCATGGTTGCAGCTATTGGATTACGGCTATTACGCCGGCTTTTTCATCCTGTATACCGACAACGTCACTAAACACAGCCCAACAAAATGATACACAGTGAACGCTTCCGACAGCACCAGCACCGCCATTATGGCAGTCACTCCGGGACCAATATTTGACGTAATACTGAGCTCTGTGGCCGTTAAACGCGCCATCGCTGCGGCCACGAAATAAGAAGGCAAAACGGTGCAAAAGATCCCCAATAAAACGCCAAGCACAACCAGTTCGAACGACCAACTGTTCATCGATGTCGAAGAGGGCAGCGACAATTGAATCAATATGGCCACTCCCGCACTCCCCATGCCAATGCTAGTAAATAACTCGCTGCCCATTTTTCCGATGATGCTTTTACTCAACATCAAGTAGACCGCAAAAATAAACGCAGAAGCCACAGCCAAGCCGCTTCCTTTCCAAATATCACTGCCCAAAGATTGAACATCATGAAACAAAATCGCGGCAATACCCAAATACCCCAAGATCACAGCCTGAACTACGTTCCTTGTTGGTCTCTGACGTAAGAATAACCAGCTGAGTATGACCACAAAACTCGGAAATAGAAATATCAATAATCGCTCCAGTTGAGCACTGATATACGCCAGCGCCGCGATGTCTAAGAAGCTGGCCAGATAATAACCTAGGCTCCCAACAAGGGCGGCTTGCCATCCATAATGATGAACCAACGAGCGGCGTTGGGTATCTCGACAAAGTACGCACAGTACTATGAGATAAAAAGGCAGAGAGCTGAATGCACGCAGTGACATGATCGCGGTCGCATCGCCCCCGTATTGGTAAGCAATTTTAATAAAAATGGGTTTTATGGAAAAAAGCGCGGTGCCCACCAGAGCATATAACAACCCTTGAATTTGCTGTTTTTTATCTTGGGGGGTCGTCTGAGTCCTTGAGTTCATTCTGGTTCCTTTTCAATTCAAGGCTACGAGAATGACGGTGCGGTGTGGCTACAATCAACTCGTAGCCAGGCACAGGTGATCCTACCGAGCTACAGGCATAACGAGTACGAGCCAGAGGTAGGAGAACGTATGGTGCATAAAAATTCCTATTGATGAAATTTCAGGCTACAAGATGCGCACCTTATATGCAACCACTATCCATTAGGCATTGACGCTGAGGTCACGCAGGTAGCAACACAGCCATTGTATCGCCGGATCATTGATCGCTGCTCGGTTCCAAACCACACTATAAGCCACCTTACCGTATTCAAACGGCAAACGCTTAACCGTTAGTCCTTTGGCTTGGCTAGCAACATCTGCCCACTGCTTTGAACAAGTAAACAGCAAATCCGATTGGTGACACATCACGGCTGCCGCACCAAAATCTGGCACTATCATTTTGACATCTCGAATACCGTGCTGCTGTCTCAGTGTTTGTTCAAAATAAGGACGACTCAGTTCCGATTCAGCAATGCCAATATGCTGGCTTTTCAGGTACTGCTCAACGGTCAGTTCACATTGGGCTAGCGGGTGATCTGGGGACATCAAACACACCAATTCATCTTCTAGGACGACTTCCCATACCAACTCTTTAGTGTTCGTCGGAGGCTGGCTAACATCATGCGGCAATATAATAAAGTCCACCTGCCCACTGTGCAGTGCGCCAAATCCGAACTTAGCTTTGGTCATGATATTGAGCTTGGCTTTCGGTGTGTATTGCGTAGTCAGTTTTGCCAGTGGTTTTGCAAACAACTCAAAAGTACTTTCACGCATCGATAAACTAAACCGGCCTTCAAATACCTGCGGTTCAAAACGAGCTTGATTAAGTAAACCATTCATACTCGCCAACATGGAGTGAATCAGCGGCGCAATTTCCACGGCATAAAGCGTTGGAGTGAGCGAGGTACCGTCCCTGAAAAACAGCTCATCATCTAGGATATCGCGCAGTTGAGTAATGGTTTTGCTCACGCTCGAAGGCGTAACTGAAAGCAGCTCTGCGGTTTTGGTGACATTACACGTATCAAGCATCACATGCAGCGCCAACAAGTGTTTAAACCCGACTCGATTAAGTCCTTCAATATCCATCCGTGTTAATCCATTAAATTGTCAGTTAATCGCTCACATATCCGTTTGAGCACCATCGCTTCTTCTGGGTCGAGTTTAGCTTTACAGGCAATAGCCCCCGGAATCGACATCGCTTGATCGCGCAAAGCCGCGCCCTGGTCAGTCACAAAAATCATGCGAGCTCGCTCGTCCGACTCACTGCGCTTGCGCTCCACTAAACCTTTTTGTTCCAAACGTTTGAGAAGTGGCGTTAACGTACCGGAGTCGAGCTTCAATTCTGCCCCGATATCTTTGACATTCATAGGTGCTTGTTTCCAAAGTACCAACATGGTCATGTATTGCAGATAAGTCAGATCGATTTGGTCAAGGATTGGGCGATAAGCGCGGGTTAACGCATTGCTGGCACTGTAAAGCGCAAAACATACTTGTTTGTCTAGATCGAGGGCTTCTGGACTGTCTAACTTCATATCGAGTCACTTTATTGATTTAAGTTGTGCACAATATACTTGCAATCGTCAGATTTTAACAATATAGTTAGCGCACAACTTAATTTTACACAATTCAATAAAGCACAAAAGGATGGATCTATGTCAGCACTTTACTCTACCTCTGCAACTGCAATCGCCGGCCGTAATGGTCAAGTCGCAACCGATGATGGCCTTCTAAACCTCGCGCTTTCTTACCCAAAAGAACTGGGCGGAAGCGGCACCGCAACTAACCCAGAACAATTATTCGCTGCGGGTTATTCAGCGTGTTTCTCAAATGCCATTCTGCACGTTGCACAACAACAGAAACTCGCCGTAAAACAAGCGCCAACCAAAGCCACTGTGGCACTGAAAGCAAATGAACAAGGCGGATTTGTGTTAGATGTAGCACTGGATGTCACTCTTGAAATGGATGACGCAGCAGCGCTAGAGCTAGTGCGTGTTGCGCACCAGGTTTGCCCTTACTCCAATGCCTTGCGTGGCAACGTTGATGTTGTCGTAACGGCCAATGGTCAGGCAATCTAACCCCCATCTGGGCAGGCTCTCCCCTGCCCAGGTCACCATCGCTCCAATACCCTAGCCATCTAAACCGTACTTTATTTTCTATCAAAAATTTTTCTCGTTAAAAAAGCACCATTCCTTAACAAACGTTCAACACCTTTAGCAAAAGGCGATCCCGATCAAGAAAAAAACCAAAATTCACAGAAAAGTAATAGCCGTGTCGAAAAACTTTTTTTATAATGCGAATTAATGTTTCAGAACACATTAAATTCTTTTATTAGGGGATCAACATGAGACTTATTCCATTACAGAACGCAGAACAAGTAGGTAAGTGGGCTGCTCGCCATATCGTTGAACGTATCAACGCTTTCAAACCGACAGCAGAAAAACCGTTTGTTTTGGGTCTGCCTACTGGTGGAACGCCTCTTTCAACGTACAAAGCACTCATCGATCTGCACAAAGCCGGCGAAGTTAGCTTCAAGCACGTTGTAACGTTCAACATGGATGAGTACGTAGGTATCGACCCTGAGCACCCTGAGTCTTACCGCTCTTTCATGTACAACAACTTCTTCAACCATGTTGATATCCAAGAAGAAAACATCAACCTTCTTGACGGTCTTGCAGACGATATCGACGCACACTGCGCGGCATACGAAGAGAAAATCCGTTCATACGGTAAGATCAACCTATTCATGGGCGGCATCGGCATCGATGGTCACATCGCATTCAACGAACCAGGTTCATCTCTAAACTCTCGTACTCGCATCAAGACACTGACTGAAGACACGCGCATCGCAAACTCTCGCTTCTTCGACAACGACATCAACCAAGTGCCTAAATACGCACTAACTATCGGTGTTGCAACTCTACTAGACGCAGAAGAAGTGATGATCCTAACTATGGGTCACAACAAAGCTCAAGCTCTACAAATGGCTGTAGAAGGCTCTGTAAACCACATGTGGACAGTGACTGCGCTACAAATGCACCCTAAAGCAATCATCGTTGCTGACGATGCAGCTCAACAAGAGCTAAAAGTGAAGACAGTTCGCTACTTCAACGAACTTGAAGTTGAGAACATCAAAGGTCTATAAGCTTTTATAATCCTTCAGATACAAGGTAGCGGAACTTTTCTTCTGCCTTGTGTCTAACAAATTGTTACCTCTTTGCACTTTTAGCAAAAGGCAACAAAAGCGATGGAAACGCACAGTATTCCAAAGCTCCGTATAGGTCGGGCTTATATGCCAAGCTAAGCCCGACTTTCTCTCGCTGCGTTCCCATTCCTAATCACTCACAACACCTTAAAAAAGACTTGTCATAACAAGACTAACCTCAAGTAGTACAACTCTCACGACATAGTTCCACAATCACATTGAGAATGACTGCGCATTATCTCGATGAATGCTTGAAAACCTACTCTGCTCCTGACACACTTTCCCGCTATCTTCCCACTTTGTGATAAATCCAAAGCTTCTATGATGCCGAATACTCCGACCGCGAATCCCATCACTCCCAACGACCTGCTGAAATCTCTTTTTGGTTACGATAATTTTCGTCATCAACAAGCGGACATTATCGACTCGTTGATGTCGGGAAATGATGTGCTGACACTAATGCCAACTGGCGGCGGTAAATCTATTTGTTATCAAATACCGGCTATTCTGAGGCAGGGCGTTGGCGTTGTGGTGTCTCCACTTATCGCACTGATGCAAGATCAAGTCGACGCTCTACACCAAGTTGGCGTTCGTGCTGCTTACCTAAACTCAACATTGAGCCCGTACGATCAGCAAGTCGTGGAAGAGCAAGTACTCACTGGTGACATCCAAATCCTGTATGTCGCACCTGAACGACTATTAATGGAAAAAACGCTTCGCTTGTTGGAGCAATCGAGCCTGTCGCTGTTTGCTATTGATGAAGCGCACTGTGTAAGCCAGTGGGGTCATGACTTTCGCCCAGAGTATCAGCAGCTCAGTGTGCTCAAGCAGCGCTTTCCTGCCGTGCCGAGAATCGCGCTCACCGCTACCGCCGATCTTAAAACACGTGAGGAGATCATCGCTCAATTGGCACTTGAGCAAGCCGATGTTTATGTTCACAGTTTTGATCGTCCTAACATCACTTACCACGTCTCCGACCTTGGCAATGCAAAACAAGAGCTATGGCGCTTTATCGATACTCATCATCAAGATGATGCCGGTATTGTCTATTGCCTATCACGTAAAAAAGTAGAAGAGACAGCACAGTGGTTGTGTGACATGGGCAAAACCGCTTTGCCATACCACGCAGGGCTATCAAGTGAGCAACGCGCGAATCACCAGCGCCGTTTTTTGAGTGAAGATGGCATCATCGTCGTCGCCACCATCGCATTTGGAATGGGGATTGATAAACCCGATGTTCGGTTTGTGGCGCATTTAAGCCTACCAAAAAGTATTGAAGCCTATTACCAGGAAACAGGCCGTGCAGGACGTGATGGCATGCCTGCAAATGCTTGGATGAGTTTTGGTATGCAAGACATGGTTCTACAGAGGCAAATGGTGCAAAACTCCGAAGGCGCAGAGCAATATAAGCGCGTATCCATTCAAAAACTCAATCGACTACTTGGCTATTGTGATTTGGCTACTTGCCGTCGCCAATCTCTACTCGCCTACTTTGGCGAAACGCTATCAAAGCCCTGCGGCAACTGTGATAACTGCCTCACCCCACCCGAAACCTGGGATGGCTTACAAGCTACGCAAAAGGCGCTTTCTACTGTATATCGAACCGGTCAGCGGTTTGGTGTGAGTTACTTAGTCAACATTCTCTTAGGTAAAGCCGACAGTCGAATTACCCAAAACCAGCACGATACCCTTTCTACATTTGGTATTGGTGGCGACCTTTCAGCTAAAGAGTGGCAAGGAGTATTTCGTCAACTGCTCGCCATGAACCTTCTGGAAGTGCACGGTGAACACGGCAGCTTACAGCTTACTGAGTTGTGCCGTCCCTACCTGAAAGGCGAACAGCCCATCGAACTTCGCAAACTGCGAGTCTCGAAAAAAGCGGCGAAAGGCGCTAAGAAGAAAAACTCTGGCACATTGTCTACTGCCGATATGCCGCAGTTTGAAAAGCTTCGCGAGGTTCGTGCAGAGCTAGCTAAGCAGCAATCGGTGCCGGCTTACATGATTTGTCATGATGCGACGCTGGAATCACTCGCGAGCGTGCGCCCGCAAACCCTCGATGAACTCTCAACAATCTCAGGTTTTGGTGAAGTTAAGATCGAGAAATACGGCGATGCTTTTATCGCCGCTATTGAGCCTAAATCCGAAGCCGAAAAGCAGTTGTCAGATACCGAACTTGAGTCTCTGGGACTTCTTAACAAAGGGTTTACCGTTGAAGACATCGCAAGTGAACGCGGACTAAAGGCGACAACGATCATGTCTCATCTAGCTCAAGCCATAGAGTTAAACGCCTGCGAGTTAAACAGCGTGGTCTCATTAAGCGAAGAGGAGATCCAAACAATTACACAGCAAGCACTAACGCTTGATTCTCTAGCACAGCAGACCATCAAGCCGCTATACGAGCACTTTGAACAGCAATACGACTACGGCACACTAAAATGTGTACTCGCGAAAATGGCTTCACAAAGCCAATAAAAATGGAATATCAGATTGCATCGTTGACGATATGTTTACCACTTTAGGCTAGTATTGCCATCGAGGTGTTGAATATATGATCACAACATCGCTACAGGAAAGTAGCTAAAGGGATATTTGAGATTGTAGAGCATGGGAGACTCAGCCCTCCCGAGTTTACGATTACTATCTTTGACGCCAAGACCGCTTGTCTTGGCGTTTTTTTTCGCTTGGAGAATGTGGTTGAAGGGCTAATATGCTCAGCCACTGCGCGGTAGGTCTTTGAACCTTGCAGTGCGTAGCTCGGTTTCTAAGATATTTGTGGACAGAAGCAATCTAGTCTCCATTTTTTCACATCCCCCAGAATGCCGTCATCCTCACGAAAGTGAGGATCTCCCACCACGTGTAGGTAACTAAAAATCTTCGACTAAGTCACGTAATTCAACTTTTCAACGCGCTAAATGAGATCCCCTTTTTCAAGGGGATGACGGTGATTTGATATGGTTTGAAACACCGAAATGGGGCAGAGCTAGACCTTTGCTGATTGCTCTATCTATACAAACAGCTCAATCCCAAGCTACTTGTTTAAGTTCATAGCTGTCTTGTCGCATCATCATCTTATTGATGCTTGCATGAGGGTATTTAGATTGCATAATATCTTTAAGAAGGTTTACTTGAGCGTTTGGCATCTTCTCACCAATAACAATCTGCTTTAAAGCGAGTGGCGGATACTTTACCAAAGGTTTATCTGAAAATGAGATGAGGCGAACTTCTTGTTCATGCTCCCAATGCTCCGACTTGGTCGAAGCGGCTTTTGCTACAATCCGATAGCCACTAAGAGTCTGAACTTGAATCAATTCAAGCTTACTATTAACAGAAAAAAGATCCGATACTCTCAACTCGTCGGCTTCATTCTTGTATCGTACTTCGAATCCAACAGCCTTTTTATTCGTTGATTGGAATATTGCTTCTTCTAGCAGCTTCTTGTCGAAAACTAAGCAAAAACCCCGAAGCCCGTCAGCGTAATGCCCCCACATCCTATTATCAATTAAAGCGTCCTCTTTCGAACTTGCGTCATAGTAAGAAAAACTACAAATTCGACTAGTAGCATTCAAGTTTCCAATCATTTCCTTAGCCATTTGGAAGCAGCCTTGCTCCAATAGCTCAAACTTTGACAACTTATGTGGGTAATGAACACCTGTTAACTGGAAGTAAGCGTTATATGATCTAGGGTCCTCTGGCATAATTCTATGGGTCGCAAACCTCTCTAACTCCTCCGATAAGCTCCGTTCGATTTTACATCGCCCCTCAAAAGGGTCATTTTGGCTATCCAATTTTCCAAACCACAGCTCATTGTTAGAAAGCGCTGTTAAAGCATTCGTGTCGAATGCCCTAAACTTATAAAAATACACGTAAAGATCCTTCTTGCGAGGAGGGTTACTTACTGTACTTCTATTCCAATAACTTGTTCAATTCCACTAACTAGAATATCAGGCAGGACTACGGGTGAGATTAGAAAAGTTTGTTTGCTCCAACTTCTCTCCTTCACTATTGATAAAAGTAAGTAAAACAGAATGGGCTAAAAGTATCTTAGAACCGACAACCAAAAAAAACCGCGCTCGAAAGCGCGGTGTTACCTTGGGCTTGGTAATTACAGTGTTTTATCGTTGTTGTGATTTTAATTTGAGTCGCATTGCATGCAATACGGGCTCGGTATAGCCATTGGGCTGTGCGCAGCCTTCGAACACCAATTGACACGCCGCAGAGAACGCAATGCTGCTGTCAAAGTTGGGGGCCATATTGTTGTAATTTGGGTCATCGGCATTTTGTTGGTCAACGATTTTTGCCATACGCTGCATGGTATTCATCACTTGAGATTCCGTGCAAATACCGTGGCGCAGCCAGTTGGCAATGTGTTGGCTGGAAATACGCAGCGTAGCGCGATCTTCCATCAAGCCGACATCATTGATGTCTGGCACTTTGGAACAGCCGACACCTTGGTCTATCCATCGTACTACGTAGCCGAGAATGCCTTGTGCGTTATTGTCTAACTCACTTTGAATTTGTTGTGCTGTCAGCTTTTGTGAGCCTAACAGTGGAATCGTCAAGATATCATCCACACTCGCCATCACGCGCTCACGAAGCTCTTTTTGACGGCTTGGTACACTCACTTGGTGATAGTGAAGCGCATGTAAAGTTGCTGCGGTCGGTGACGGTACCCATGCGGTGTTAGCGCCTGACTGTGGGTGACCAATCTTGGCATCCATCATTTTTGCCATGTTATCCGGCTCCGGCCACATACCTTTACCGATTTGCGCCTTACCTTGCAGGCCGCACGCCAGTCCGAGATCCACGTTTTGATCTTCATAAGCACCAATCCAGGTCATGGTTTTCAACTGCGCTTTAGGAGCAAATGCGCCCGCTTCCATACTGGTATGAATTTCATCACCCGTTCTATCTAAGAAACCGGTATTGATGAACACGACACGCTCTTTCGCCGCGTGAATACACGCTTTAAGGTTAACCGATGTGCGGCGCTCCTCATCCATAATGCCAACTTTGATGGTGTTACGCTCTAAACCAAGCGCGTCTTCAACACGAGTAAATAGTTCGTTGGTAAACGCCACTTCTTCAGGGCCGTGCATCTTAGGTTTAACGATGTTTATGCTGCCGGATGTTGAGTTTTGGTACTGGCTATTACCTTTAAGATCATGGATAGCTATCAGCGAGGTGATCATGGCGTCCATGATACCTTCAGGCACTTCAAGGCCTGCTCCATCAAGGATTGCTGGGTTTGTCATTAAGTGCCCAACATTGCGAATAAACAGCATACTGCGGCCTTTAAGATGGATCTCTCCGCCGCTCACGCTGGTGTATTGACGATCTGGATTTAAGCTTCTGACCATCGTTTTGCCATTCTTTTCCAGGCTCTCTTGCAGATCGCCTTTCATCAGACCTAACCAATTACGATAAGCGAGCGCTTTATCGTCACCGTCTACCGCTGCAACCGAGTCTTCACAATCCATGATAGTGGTAAGCGCAGCTTCAACAACCACATCTTTGATGCCAGCAGCATCTACACGGCCGATCGGCGTATTCGGGTCAATTTGGATTTCAATGTGCAGATTGTTGTGTTTAAGAAGAATACAAGATGGCGAGCTAGCCTCCCCTTGGTAGCCAATAAACTGCTTGCTATCCATCAGGGTTACTTCTTCACCGTTGGTCAGAGTCGCTGTGAGGGTATTGCCAACACTGACATTACTAATACTGTACTGCGCGACCTCTCGGTGTGACACACCGTTTAGCGGTGCTGCTGAATCAAGAAATTCACGGGCATACGCTACCACTTTTTCACCGCGCACTGGGTTAAAACTGCCGCCGCGCTCTGCACCGTTTTCTTCACTGATCACATCGGTGCCGTACAACGCATCATATAAACTGCCCCAGCGTGCGTTGGCAGCATTCAGCGCGAAGCGTGCGTTCATAATAGGTACCACCAGCTGTGGTCCTGCTTGAGTGGCTATTTCAGGCTCGACATTTTCTGTGGTGATCTCAAAATCATCCACTTCTGGTACCAAATAGCCAATCTGCTGAAGGAAAGTTTTGTATTCAGTAGGATCAATTGCTTGACCCGCACGCTCTTGATGCCAAACATCAATTTGATGTTGTAAGTCGTCACGCTTGACGAGCAGTGCTCGGTTCTTAGGAGCAAGATCAGTTAAGATAGACTCAAACGATTGCCAGAATGCCTCGGCTTCGATGCCTGTGCCGGGAATGATTTGTTCATTAACCAAATTATAGAGGGTGCTATCAATGTTCAAGCTTCCCTGTTGAATGCGATTGCTCATAAAATCTCTCTCGAATTAGTCGATGACCTCTGCTTAAAAATCTACGTACTGGATGAGAATTTGGCTAATTTATGCCACTTATACCTAACATTCACACAAAAAATACCACTCTCTAGGTAGGTTTTATGCTACTCCGTGACGCCACTTTCAAGCTCGTTGGCGACACTTTTAATTAGGCGGCGCATCCACTGATGATCCGGGTTACTTTGCAAAAGTGGGCTCCATGCCATCTTGACTTCAAATGGCTCAATGGCAAAGGGGGCCGGTTTGATCAGTAACTTAGGATTGTTTCTTTGCGATTGAGCGGCTTTACTCGGAATGGTCAAAATCAAATTTTTCTGTTGAGCAAACAAAATGGCTGACAAGTAATGTCGGGTGAACACAGTAATGTTTCGTGTTTTACCTATCTTCATCAAGGCTTCATCGATCCAGCCCAGTTTCTGCGCTTGACTTGGGTTTACACCGTGCCCCGTTCCCATTCCCGTTTTACTTACCCATATATGTTGCGCCTTAAGGTAAGAAAATAGGTCAAAGTTGTCGGCAATGGGGTTCTCACGACTAAACAAACACGAGAAGCCGTCGTGCCAGAGACTCATTTGATGGAAGGATTGTGGAATATCATCAAAGCGGTTGATCACTATATCCACTGACCCTTGCTCTACATCTTGATAGCTCACATCACTGGGGGTCATGATATCCAGGCGAATCTTTGGTGCGATCTCACTTAGCTTTTCCAGCAATGGTTGAATGATCGTCGATTCCGCATAGTCACTGGCCATGATCCTGAATACCCGCTCACTGTCTTCTGCATTGAACTCAGTCGTTGGTTGAACAGTCTTTTCTACATTCGCGAGGATATTGCGGATCTGTGGCTGCAACTTCTGCGCACGCTCTGTCGGAATCATTCCTTCACTGGTTCTTACCAACAGAGGATCCTCAAACAAATCCCGTAGTCGACGCAGTCCGTTACTCATCGCCGGCTGAGTTATCCCAAGTTGGTTCGCCGCCCGAGTCACGTTCCTTTCACGCAGCAGCATGTCTAAATACACAAGTAAATTAAGGTCAATCCGAGCTATATTCATTTAAAAAATACCGAGTATAACAACTATAAATTAACAAAATTATCACACGAGCGGCTAGGATTTGTCCATAACAACAAGTTAATACAACAGGCCACTGGCCACCCTATATCCAACGTGAAACTAAGGAATAGTTATGTCGCAAATTAATCAAGATATCGAAATGATCGAAGTTGCTAAACGCGCTGCAGGTACGCCATGGGATGCTATCGACGCTGAATCAGCAGCTCGCATGCGTGCTCAAAACAAATTCAAAACAGGCCTAGATATCGCGCAATACACGGCGGATATTATGCGTGCAGACATGGAAGCGTACGACGCAGATAAGTCTCAGTACACTCAGTCTTTGGGTTGCTGGCACGGTTTCATTGGCCAACAAAAAATGATTTCTATTAAGAAGCACTTTGGCGGCAAGACAGATAAACGCTACCTATACCTATCAGGTTGGATGGTGGCTGCACTTCGCTCTGACTTTGGTCCACTTCCAGACCAATCAATGCATGAAAAGACGTCTGTTCCTGCACTTATCGAAGAGCTATACACTTTCCTTCGTCAAGCAGATGCACGTGAGCTAGGCGGCCTATTCCGTGAACTAGACGCAGCACGTGAAGCAGGCGATGTAGCGCTGCAAGACCAAATTCAAGACAAAATCGACAACCACCAAACTCACGTTGTGCCAATCGTTGCCGATATCGATGCTGGTTTTGGTAACGCGGAAGCCACTTACCTACTGGCTAAGAAAATGATTGAAGCGGGTGCTTGTTGTCTACAGATTGAAAACCAAGTAGCCGATGAGAAACAGTGTGGTCACCAAGACGGTAAAGTTACGGTTCCTCACGCTGACTTCCACGCGAAACTGCGTGCACTACGTTATGCATTCCTAGAGCTTGGCATCGACAACGGCATCATCGTTGCACGTACTGACTCACAAGGTGCGGGCCTAACCAAAGAAATTGCGGTAGTGAAAGAGCCAGGTGACCAAGGCGATATCTACAACTCTTACCTAGACGTTGAAGAGATCGATGTTGCAGACATGAAACAAGGCGACGTTTGCTTCAACCGTGATGGCAAGCTAGTTCGTCCTAAGCGTCTACCTTCTGGCCTATATCAGTTCCGTACGGGTACGGGTGAAGACCGCTGTGTGTTTGACTGTATCGAAGCTATCAACGCTGGTGCTGACCTACTTTGGATTGAAACTGAGAAGCCACACATCGGTCAAATCAAAGAGATGATGGACGGCGTACGTGCAGTACACCCGAACGCGAAGCTGGTTTACAACAACTCGCCTTCATTCAACTGGACGCTAAACTTCCGTCAACAAGCGTATGACGCAATGGTTGAAGCTGGTGAAGATGTATCGGCATACGATCGTGCGAACCTAATGAGTGCAGAATATGACGAAACTGAGCTATCGAAACGCGCTGACGACAAAATCCGCACGTTCCAAGCAGACGCGTCTCGTGAAGCAGGTATCTTCCACCACCTCATCACACTGCCAACGTACCACACTGCTGCGCTATCAACAGATAACCTAGCGAAAGAGTACTTCGGTGATGAAGGCATGCTTGGCTACGTTAAGAACGTTCAGCGTCAAGAAATCCGTCAAGGTATCGCATGTGTTAAACACCAAAACATGTCTGGTTCAGATATCGGTGATGACCACAAAGAATACTTTGCGGGTGAAAACGCGCTGAAAGCGGCGGGTGAGTTGAATACTTCTAATCAGTTTGACTAGAGCGCTTTTACCCCTCCTAGCCTCCTCCTTATTCAGGGGGGAGCTAGAGGGGGTGCTCTTCGCTCTTCTCTTAACTCTCAGCCTTCAGCTCTAAACTCTCACCACCCAGCTCTAAAAACAAAGAGGCCGCCCATGACCCCAAAACACCTAAAAGACACCCAAACCCTACTAACAAAAACCGGTTTCACCACCAGCAACACCTGGTACCACGGCACCTCTTCAGCACTCGTCGCCTCTATCCAAGCACAAGGCTTAAAACGCTCGGGCGACCAAGCACTCAATGACGTCGCGAAAGCCACCATGGCGACCATAGGCAACCATTATCAAGATGTTACCGAACCTGTATTTCTTACCCAAAGCAAAGAACTCGCTTACTACTGGGCGAAGCAAACGGTTCGTGAACGTGGTATTCGGTTTGAAGGCGGCGAAGAACCTGTCGTCTTACAGGTTAACCTTAACGAAGATCAGCAAAGTCGGGTGAAACCTGACGTGGGTGCGATGAGTCTATTGATGATGCGCGATGGAGAAGCCTTTATGGCGTATATCGCCAAGCTCTATCAAGATAATAATCTCGGGGTGCCTGAGATTGACCTTCGCAATGCCGATCGCATGGATTTCTTAAATATTCTTGGCATGGCTTACATCGATGAAGATATTAGCCGAGGATGTATCGAAGAGTTGCTAGAGCCAGTTACTGATTGAACAAAATGAGACGATGAAGCTAGAAGCCTGCATACAGTCGTGATGCAGGCTTGATTTCATTATTTTGTACTCGACGCAAATAGTGCACCACCCGCTGACATAAAGAAGCCCCCCATCACCTTGTTAAAGCGCTTGATGTTCTTTTTACTAGATAGCCAAGGGTTAACCTTAGCGCCAAGTCTTGCATACACCAGCATGACCAAGGTATCGATCACAATCCAGGTTAACGCAAGCACTGCAAACTGACTAAGCTGCGGCGCATTCACGTTAATGAAGTTAGGAAACAATGCAGTGAAGAACAGCAAGTCTTTAGGATTGCTGATACCTACCATATAGGCTTTCTTGAGAATGCCACGCTGAGTAAATGCGACTTTCTCTTGTTTAGTATCAGTGCTAAATGCAGATTCAGTACCTGTGTCTCTCCAAGTCTGGTATCCGAGATAGACTAAATACAGCGCCCCAAAGATTTTGAGTAATAAAAACACTTCCGATGATGCTGCCAAAATGGCCCCCAAACCGACAGCAGAGAGGACCATCAGTGTCAGCGAAGCAAACGTTCCACCAAACACCGTCGCCAGCGCACTCGATTTCCCGTACTTAACACCGTGGGCAATGCACAGCATTGCTGAGGGACCGGGAGATGAGATCAAAACCGTAATGACCCCAACGTACGCTAACCATAAACTCCATTCCATTTTAGTCCTCCCTGTTTTTAATGTGTTGGGTTGTGCTATGCCATGTAGCACATACCTCCCACAACCTTACCGCTCTCTTTATGACAAGTCGAACAATTAATGTACACACCTCCCCTCTTAACTGATCACCATTGCGATATAGCCAAGGATCAACACAAGAACTGATGTCAATGCATAGGGAACTGGATAACCAATCGCGGGCATGTCACTTTGGGTAGCATCTTGCGCCCCTTTCATCGCTGGTGTGCTATTTCGACCACCCGCGCAAGCGCCAGCAAGAATAGCTGGGTTCATGTTACGAATGTACAGCCCATATAACCAAGCTAGTAGAGGCGGAACAAGCGCAGCAGTGACACCGAGTAGCGCAATTTTAATCACGATAATGCCTTGAAAAGAGGCGAGGATTTTTTTCGACATCAGGTGCAAGGAAAAACCGCAAACGCATTCGATTTTCCAATAGTTTAAGAGTGTTCATGCCCCATTCAATGAGCAGTAACCTTTTCTAACTCTGTCGCTTTCAATTAAGACACCCAATTGAAATATTGATGTGATAACGTGCCGCATCGATTTTCAACTAGAGCACTTACATGCTTTCGATTCATCCTTACCTTTCACTCTCAATAGCCATCGGCCTCGAAGTTTTCGCTACATCTTGGCTTCCTAAAACTGAGCAATTTACCGCGCTTGTTCCTACGCTCGCCGTGTTGATTAGTTACGGCTTGGCGTTTTACTTACTCGCGGTCGCAGTGCAAACCTTGTCGCTTGGTGTCGCCTACGCCATCTGGTGTGGCGCAGGTATTGTCTTGGTCGCTGGCCTTTCTTGGTTGGTTTACGGGCAAAAACTTGATCTCTACGCGATAGTGGGGATTGGCTTTATCCTAGTGGGCACGATGATCATAAATGTCTATTCGTCTTCGGTAAGCCACTAACTTCGCTACCAAGACATTTATAGGCTGTCGTTTGGCAGCCTTTGCTGCTGTTAAGTAGAGCTTTACTGAAGCTTAAACCGAGCAATGATCTCGCAATCACTGATCGCCTGCATGCTTTCGACATGTTTTGCGACTTGCGGATTAGGGTGTCGTTTTAAGAAGCTTACCAAGGCCGATTTGCAGCAGCCAAGTGAGGAGATAAATCGGTCACAATTGACTTGATGACATTGAGGGATCAACATCATGATCTCTTCAGACGCCAACTGTAGATACTTGAGCTCGTAGTCGCTGTCACCTTGAGCGCGCCAGAAGTCCGCAAGATTGTGACAAGACATCACTTTTATCGCCAGCAGGTCTTCGAACTCATCCGAATCACTGATCGTCACATCCATTTGTTTAGATTCAGAAAGCGCCGCTTGATAATGCGTCACGGCCATCATTAGTTTACCTTGTTGATTTGCCTCATCAGCCAACAAGGTATGTTGCTCCCACTTCGCTGTATCCACTGCATCCTCTCCATCAAAATTAAGATGGAATAAATGATATTGATTATCATTTGAATTACAGCCCTAATATGAATGTGGTTTATCAGTGGTGATTACAAATGTCTGGATCTCTCATTCGATAACAATTATCATTTGCAAACGTTATAACATAACAAATAGGCAACCATGAAACCAAATATCCATCCTAACTACCGTAAGGTCGTCTTCCACGACACCAGTGTCGACAAGTATTTCGTTGTAGGCTCTACACTAGAAACTGATCGCACCATCGAATGGAAAGACGGCAAAACCTACCCTTATATGACCATTGAAGTCTGTTCAGAGTCACATCCGTTCTACACCGGTAAACAGCGTGTGCTACACAAAGAAGGCCGTGTTGCCAACTTTAACCGCCGCTTCGGTAACCTCAAGACGAAATCAGAGAGCTAACCATGAAAGTACTCAGTTCACTAAAAAGTGCAAAGAAACGTCACTCAGACTGCCAAATCGTTAAGCGTCGTGGCCGCATTTACGTCATTTGCAAATCGAACCCAAGGTTTAAAGTGGTTCAGGGCAAAGCTGGTAAAAAACGTTAAAATGTGACATATGTAAAGAGTTTGTTAACACCACCTTGAGAACTGCAGCCGGATGACATTAGACTTAGATGGTAAGTTCATGCAAGGAGGCACTATGGACGATTTACAATTTTATTTGGTTAACGATTACTGCCCACGTTGTAACTCAGTGACAACGCACGAGGCGTTCGAATTAGACATTAAGCAACACAGGGACGAAGCTCAAGTAGAGCATGTGTGTGAAAAATGCCAAGGTCTAGATCGATAGTCCAAACTTTGATTCAAATAAAAACCGCCCTTTCGAGGGCGGTTTTTATTTGGTCTCTACATCAATGTCAAGATGACATGCGCTTGTAATTAATGTTGCGTTTATCAAGATATTCCAACTGAGCGGCGACTCTTGGTAAAAAGCTTTGCCAAGACTTATTCTCGCTGGCTGTCCATGCCACCTCCGCGACCGCGAACAGCCTTGGATACAACAAGTACTCCAATGTGGCTTTGTCTTTAACAAACTCGGTCCACACTAATGCTTGGGTACCTATCACTTGTTCACTGTTTTCAATACTGCCAGGGTCAAAATCGTAGGCCGTTCTAAGATCAATGGATCCAGCCCACAACACTCCAGTTTCATTGATGTCTTTGTTCCATGCCATATCGAGATAAGTAGCCTGAGCAGGACACATAATGACCGGATATCCCGCCTGAGCGGCTTTTTGCCCTTCCGCTCCGTTTGACCATGCACAGACTGTTGCGTTACTGGTGATCTTATTGCCATGACTGGCCTCTTCCCACACGGCAATCTTACGACCTTTCTGGGCTAGATATTGCTCCAAGTGGGAAATCAAATGCCCCTCTAGTAAGCGTACATCGTCGAGTCCCATTGCGTTCGCCTTAGCAATACACGCCGGCGATTTCTCCCATACGTGTTTCGGCACTTCATCGCCACCCAAGTGAATCACTTTGGATGGGAACAGCTCGCACACTTCATCCAATATGGTTTCCAGCACTTGATAGGTGCCGGGCAGTCCTGGATTAAGCACATTATCTTGGTATTGCTGAATGGAAACATACTCAGACTTGTCGTCAGCTTCGCGCAGCAAATGCGGTAACGCCATAATGAGCGCGCGAGCATGACCCGGAATGTCAATTTCTGGGATCACAGCGATCTCTCGCGCTTTGGCATACTCAACCACCTCTTTGATTTGCTGCTTGGTAAAAAAGCCGCCGTATCGCTTAGGTCCTGACCCAAATTGAGAAGGCTGTAGCTCCCCCTCACCTCGCCATGCGCCAAGATCGGTGAGTTCAGGGAAAGCGTCTATTTCTATGCGCCATGCTTCGTCGTCGGTGAGATGCCAATGGAACGTATTGAGCTTAAGCCATGCCATTTGGTCAATGACTGATTTCACAGTATCGATGTCATGAAAAGAGCGTGCGCAATCTAAAAACTGCCCACGGTAATGGTATTGAGGCGCGTCGATAATGGTGGCCGAGCCGACCACACCTTGACCTGTAACCAACAGTTGCGCCAACGTTACCACACCATAAAAGAACCCTGCCGATGTCGCCGCTTTGATCTCTATAAACTCACGGCCAATGTTCAGCTCATAACCTTCAGGTTTGATGTGCTCAGCACTTACCTTAACCAGCGACAAGGTTACATCACCTTTCGCCTTGTTAAAGGTGACCTCAGGAAACTGATTTGAAAGCCAGTCGATTGCGTTACTGGTTTCTGTCCCCTCAGCGTTGAAAGTCACTTGATTAGCTAGTCGAAATTCACCTTGAGTAGACTCAATAGACTGCGGCTGAGGAATAACGCCAGAGCTTGCCGCGGGAAGCGTCAACGCTCGAAGATCTAAGTCTTCGGGTTGATTCATCTTATGTGTCCCCATTTCAACATCGACGATCGTTTCTCCAAGTCGTAAATAGGGATGATTTGGACGCTCAGAAAGATTGAACAAACCACAAGTTTGACTTTCAACTGTGGTCTGCCAACGCTCACCTTTTCCTATCGCAGTATTTGCCGGAGGTGCCATCTCAATGTGCGACCCAACTTGCGAGGCAACATGTCCATTGACCACGGTTTGTTTATCGATAAAACGAGGCATATCAAAGCACAACACAAAATCTTTAAGTTCCGTGTCAGTGCTATTTTCCAGGACGATATTGAGCTTGAGCGAGCCATCTGCGCTGTTAAGCACATCAAAATGTAATTTAGGTTTACTCACGACAAATCCTTTTTACTTTATACGTGAACGAGCGTTGATTGCGGGGAGTGTAACTACCTAGCATATCAATTGCTCAAAACCCTGTGATGACACTCGCGTTGCAGAAATCCAAGAATGCGGCGCACCCTGGATTATTGGCTTCAAGAACAAGATAGCTATTGCCAATTCGAACTCTTTCACGTAGACGCTAAGATACTCGTTGAGTCGATGTTCAATATCTAGTATCTCCAAGTCACTCCCTATATCAGTTCGGTGATATCGATAATGAGAATGCTAACAATGAGGCTTTAATCGCCGTTTTTGTTCCCTCCGAAACTCATATCTACAATGCTTTTCAGTAAAACCCACCTTTTCCTCGGTTACTATTTGAAAGTTGGCAATTTCTGTCCGAATCTTAATTCATATGGATCATAAGTGGGTTGCGTATGGAGACGACACTTTCGGCTGGCGTATCGGGAATTAGAAAGGTTCTAATACCATCAATATTGATCAACATTCTTTCCCTTGCCGTGCCCTTAACGGTTCTGCAAATCTATGACCGTATCATTCCCAATCAAAGCTATGGAACGGCAACGCTGCTTCTATTGGGGGCAACATTGGCGGTATTACTTGATGCTTTGCTACGTTATATTCGAAGTTGGATCTTGGCCGCGGAGTCCGCCAACATGGAAAAAGCGCGTTATGCCTCAGCGGTTCGCGTGCTCGCCAGTGCACCTACGGCTGAGATCAAACAGTTAAAAGTTGGCGGCGTACAAAATGGTCTTGAATCGATTTCAAAGATCAAAGATATCTACTCCGGCGGGTTGTTATCGGGGCTCATAGATATTCCTTTTGCATTGCTGTTCCTGTTCTTAATTTACTATGTCGGCGGAGCGCTGGTTCTGGTGCCTTTTATCGTGTGGACAGTGACGTTTTTAATTGTGTGGCAGTCTGGTAACCGTGCAAAACGTCGCAGCCAAAAGCACGCAGAGCTCGACGACTTAAGAGCGGGATTCTTAGTCAAACTCTCTCGTAACTTACTCGGCATTAAACGTCAGGCAAGCGAATACCGAACCTTCTCTACATTCAAAAAGCTGAATCAAAGATACCGTCTTATTACCGCAGACGACGAAAGAAAGAATGCGTTTGCTCAAGAATGTATTTACCTCGCATCACTTGGTACGTCAGTAGTTCTAGTGATCGCTGGTGCATCACATGTTTTGTCTGGAGAAATGACGACCGGTGGCTTAGCAGCCTGTTCAATACTGGCAGGGAGAGCTGTTGCCCCGCTCACCGCATTAACCAATCTCAATATTCGCTACGCGAATATGCAAACATCGGTTCAGAGCGTTAGAGAGCTACTCACTCTCTCGGCTCAAAAAGAAAGCCTACCTGATAACATTGAGTCTTTCCGCCAAATTGCCTATCACGATATCGAGTTCGACCGCTACGGAAAAACTTATTCCTTCAGCCACGAGCTGGTCTGTGGTCGCATCGCCCTTGTTGAACACCGCAATAACGAAGTTTCTGGGCAAGCGCTGGCCGCGATGGCTGGGGTCAATACAATTGCTGACGGGAAAGTGTTGATTGACGACTTAACGGTGGATCCACATTCAATCGCATCGATAACCTCTTATATCAGTGCTCGAGGCTCTATTTTGCAAGGCTCCATTTTGGACAACTTATGTGGCTTCAACCCTGAGCTTTCAGAGAAAGCTCTGTCGTACAGTAAACAGCTAGGCTTGTACGATGTGTTGACTCAACTCCCTGATGGACTTGAAACTAAACTAGCACAATTGCCAACGATCCCACTCAGTCACAGTAGTATGCGTTTGATTAATCTTTGTTTCCAATTGGCAAAGCCGACTCCGCTGCTGTTTATCGACAAACCAGAAATCGATCTCGACATTGATACTTGGCCTAAATTAGCTGCCGTTCTGGAAAGTGAAGCTAGCTCAGGACGCAGCATTGCTTTGGTTACTCATAATCCACTATTTAAGCAATTGACGAGCGACGTCATCAGTGTTTCTGAGGGAATGGCAGGCGAGCGAGGTGAATCAAATGAATAACTTTGAAACCGCCGCACTTAAATCACTTAGACTTTTAGACGTGAACAGCAACATTGATGTGTTTGCGAATCAATGGGTGGAAGAAAATGGTCTAGCGGATCTGCAGGATTACTTAAGCATGCTCGATCGTCTTAACGTACCCTATCGGATCATTAGCCAAGATATGGCATTAACCCAATACGATTACAAAGTGTCTGTGCACGTTTCCGACTCTGGGTTAACGGCCTACAAGCAACATGATTCAATAAAGCAAGACCCGGCCCGCAACGCTTATATCGTTCTTTTAGAAGACACTCCCCCAGATAAACCGGATCCTAACTGGCTCGGCAGCCGCCTCGACGCATTTCGACACATCATCCCCAAAGTCGCACTCGCAAGCTTGGTGGCTAATTTGTTCGCGCTGGCCATCCCTTTCATCACCATGTCCATTTACGACCATGTGATTGGTGGCGATGCGCCTCATGAGTTGTCTGGTATCGCTATTGGCGCCGCGCTTTTATTTGCTCTGCTTTGGCTGCTCCGAGTGATACGAAGTCAAACTTTAGCCACAGTAGCGAATCGCATCAGTCGCGAGATATCAGACGCGCTGGTTAAAAAGCTGCTTACCGAAAGCTATCAAGTCACTAAAAACACCGCACAACAAACCCAAGTCAATCAGCTGAATTTCTCACAGCGAATTGCTGGCGTGCTGTCTGGGCCACTCGGCAACACACTTTTCGATATCCCCTTTGTTCTGGTGTTCTTAGTGGCGATTGCCGCACTGGGTGGCTGGTTGGTTATGGTGCCAATCGTCGCTTTGTGTTTTTACTATCTGGTGGCGAAGCGCTCAATCAAACATTCTGCAGTCAGAGCGAATCAATCCACAGTGGCTGGCGCTAACCGTCAAACATTGATCGCTGAGCTATCAGGGCAACTCGGGTTTATGCGCAGTAGCCAAATGATAGATGGATGGCTCTCCAAATTTGATAAAGCTAATCATCTCGCTTCAACTAACAGCTTTAAGCAGTCTTTGCATCAAGCCAAATACACCTCTATTTATTATGCGATCGGCATTTTATCGACCATCTCCGTGATTGGTCTGGGGATTGAGCTCATCTTTACCAACGTCATGTCCGCCGGTGGCTTGATCGCGACCATGATGTTAATTTCAAGAATTACCGGGCCAGCACAAACATTGGCCAACAACGCCTTACGTCTCCAGCAACTCAAACAAACCGAGCTGCAAATTAATCGCACGCTGGCCATGAACACAGAGGAAAGCTACCGCTACCATCACCACACTCTTGACCAGTCGCCACCACAAATAGAGCTCGACCAAGTGACGTTACGCTATGCAAAACAGGCAAAACCTGCGCTGAGTGGGGTATCTGCCGTCATTGAACCTGGAGAGATTGTCGCCATCACGGGTCCATCAAATAGCGGTAAGACCAGCCTCATCGACACCATCGCCAGTTTTCAGCCGGTACAAAATGGTGTGGTGAACATTAACGGGATAAACCTCAACCAATACGCTCCACATCTTTATCGACATTGGCTGTTCTATAAAGCGGCTCATCCACAGGTTTTGCTCACCAGCATCAGAGACTGGTTTTCTGACAATCAAGGCATAGAAGATCATCACATCATCTCCGCCATCGAACGAGCCGGAGGGAAAGAGTGGTTGGCTTCATTAGAGAATGGGCTCGATAGCAACTTAGCCGATCTATGGCCAGCCAGCATGTACGACTTACTATCACGGTTTGAAGCTCGAATGCTTATTACCGCAAAAGCACTGGCTACCCATTATCCGCTTTATCTTCTCGACAACCCGCTTCAAGACTCAGCGCCAAACTCCGTTGAGCTATTTAGCGACTTTTTAAATGAGAAGCGCGGCCGTTCGACAATCCTCTTCAGCACACAAGACGCCGAGTTGATTAAGCTCGCCGATAAGGTTCTGGTGCTGAATCAAGGAGCCGTGGCCTATTTCGGCGCTTTGGATAATCAAGATTCACAGCAGGAGTCACAACCTATGGAGATCGTTGCTAATGAGTAAGGAATATTACGCTGAGGCGATAGAATCAAAGCAAACTCGTCGACTCTTATCCGTTATAACTTCGGCAATTGCACTGTCTGTGCTCGCCTTCATTTCCTGGTCAGCCTTCACCAAGGTCGATGAAATTGCTAAGGCGCAAGGCACTGTTATCCCTGAAGGTGAAAGACAGATCATACAAAGTGATATTGGCGGAAAATTGAAAGTAATCTCGGTGTCAGAAGGGGATCTCGTCGAACAAGGACAAGTACTGGTTGAGTTTGATGCGACTTTCCAAACAACGGCGCTAGAAGAGCTTAGAGCACAACAAGCGTCTCTCAACTTAACTATTGAGCGCCTTAGCTCACTGATTGATGAAAGAGACCCGGACTTCTCCGACTATGAACAAGAGTTCCCAGAGTTGGTCGCTCAGCAAAAAGCACAGCGAAGTGCACAAGTCGCTCTCTACTATCAAAAGCGTATCGTTTTGGAAAAAGAAGCCGAGCAAATCACTGAACAGCTACGAAGTACTGACAACGCTCTGCCTGCCTATGAGCGCGAGCTTCAAGCCTCACAACAAGAATTGACCATACTCCAAAGAGGACAAAAAAGCGGCAACATCTCACGTTTACGTGTGCTTGAGATGCAACAAAAAGTCGCCTCAATTGAACAGCAAATAGAAGAGACTCGCGGTAAGAAAGCGCTGCTGTTAAAACAAGCCGACTCCAATGATGAGAAAATCTCCCAGCTTTTAGCAGAGGCAAAAGTAGAAGTGGCTGATCAACGCTCCAAAGCCGCATCTGAGCTTTCTGCTTTAGAAGCCAGAGTTCGTTCGGGAGAAGCGAAACTGTCAAATACGGTATTGACGTCCCCAGTACAAGGGCTAGTTCAAAGCATTCCTAGCACCAAAGCGGGGGCGGTTATTCAACCGGGAGGCACGGTGGTAGAGATAGTTCCCATTGGTGGCAAAGCCGACTTTAAAGCCAAGCTATCACCACGTGACATTGGTTTTGTAAATGAAGGTCAACCTGCTCGAGTCAAAGTCGATGCTTTTGATTACAGTCGATTTGGAGCACTGCGGGGCGTGGTCGAGTCCATCTCCCCTACGACCACCAAGGATGAGAAAGGCAATATCTTCTACGAAGTCACTGTCTCTGTGGAAAAACCCTACTTTAGAGATGACCCGGAGCGCTTTGCGATCTTGCCGGGTATGACAGGTGAAGTCGACATCACCACTGGTGAGAAGACCGTATTCCAATATCTATGGAAACCGATCTATACCAATGTAAGCCGAGCCTTTGGCGAGCGTTAACGTTACTTTTAGCTCCAAACACGCCCTTGTTATCCAAGGGCGTTCCTTTGTTTAATGATTCGTGTCATCAGGCAATGTCGGGTCGTCCAAATCATGATGTTCTCTTTCTGTCTCTTGAAGATGCTCTATACCACTATGTTCATCATGATGAGTAGCGTCTTCCTCTCCATACTCGTAGGTAACATCGCTTTGCTCTGCGTCATTTAAGACAATATCAATATCATCAGGTAATGTAGAATTCACTCCATCGGCATAAGCCTCGCTTTGGTCAATCCCGAGTTGTTCTAAATAACTACTTGCGCCACCAGTCAGTTTCGACACGGACTCTTCCTCAGCACTATCCAGAAGAGGAATTCCTAACTCCGTCATTATTGTCAGCTCATGCTCAATACCACTAACAGCATCCGGCTCAGGCACATCGTACGCATCATGCAGTGTCGCAGAAGGTGCGTGTGAAATGACCGGAGTCACCGTCATATCCAGCACTTCCGAGCCTAAAGTCAGCTTACCACTGTGACCCGGACCATGACTTAAAATGCTCACCTGCACATGCAGCAGCACGTCGTCCTGATGCGAACCTTGCAGAGCAATTTGGAAATGGTCTTCGTGAACGCCGACATTCTGTGCCGACCCATGCGGACCGGTGTGCACATCGGCGTGCTCCTGATAGCTCAGATGGCCGGTTTTAGGATCGATGGTCAACGTTCCCCACTGACTGGTGTAGGAGGTGTGGTAATGTCCATTCACCAGAATTTTCCACCCCTGCTGAGCTGACGGCACTGGGACTTGTGATGGCATCAGCGTTGGTACGCCAAGGGATGCGCTAATTTGATGGCTGCCTGAAGGTGCTGTTACCACAATAGGTTCGGGTTTTGCCCCAGCGGCCATATTTAAGCTCGAGCTTACATTACCATGCTCATCAGTCATAACCGCTCTAACGATGGTGCTAGGCGCAACCTCCAGTTGTATGCCGTGGCGCAGGCCGTTGGCATCGAGCACATGGTCAACCCCATTAATATTAATATGCTCTCCCACTTTCGCGTCTGCCGCTGCATGAACAGTCGCCGTGATTGTACCTGCGGCGCCTTGAGCAATTTCCGCCTTACTGTAGGCATTATCAGGGCCAGGATCTTCAAAAGTAATGGTTGGTCTGGACACGCTAGTATCTACATCAAAATGATGGTCAGCAGATACCGTAGCGGTGTTCCCTGCGCTGTCTGTTGCCGATACACTTGCCTTGATCATAGCGGTATGGACTAGCTCCCCTCCGGGCACATCAATACTGTACCGTCCCGAAGCATCGAGTTGCCCCGTGAATTGATGTCCGCCCACTTCTATAGTGACAACGTCACCTGGTTGCGTTCCACCAGTGGAAGACCCTGTAATGGTGATGGATGACTGAGATTCAACGGCATTAATGACATTGTCACTGGTAATTGAATCTATCGATATCGACGGCGTTGGTGCTTGTGTATCAATTGTCACAGGCATAACAGATGAAACTGTTGGCAGGACACCGGAAGGCGCCAGCGCTCTGGCACTGATGTTATGCACACCGTCACCCAACGCTCCGACCACTATTTGATAATCACCATGATCGTCAGAATAACCGCTACCTATCACTTTTGAACCATCGTAAATCTTCACGAGCGAGAACGGAATATCAGTATGACCACTAATTTCCGGCGTCTGAGCACTCGTCAGGTTATCCGTATCAGACTGTCCTGTATCACTGCTCGTTGTCAGATCCACAGTGACATGATTAATTGCCTGGGCAGATGCTGTCATCTGAGTTGGCATCGTTTGCGATATTGTCGGTTGAGTCGCAACCAAAGTGGATGTCGTAGGTCGCTGACCTGTCCCTGATGGTGCCGCCACGGTGCCAGTAACGTCAAAGGTTATAAATAAAGACGATGTTAACCCCGCTTTATCGGTCACAGACACTTCAAACGTATCTTGACCCGTATAGCCAGACACTGAATTGTAATGCATACCGACTATTTGACCATTTGGCGTGTACTGATATGCCCCAGTATCTGGGTCAACGCTTAGAGTGCCGTACTGGCCCGAAGACTGGCTAACACCAAACTGATGTGTATCCCCCACATCAACATCGGTCTCAGTTAGGGTACCTGTTATTGGAGTTGTGGGAGAAACATGCAGCACAGGTGCATCGTTGATCGCTTGTAACGATACGGATGCGTGTGCAGCAGTGCTCCCCCCGTGACGATCAATAACACTGTAATTGAACTGGACGACGCCGTTGTAGTCACTTTCGGGCGTAAAGGTATATGTGCCATCGAGATTTTTCGTAATTTGACCATGATCTGCTGACAGGTTGCTCACTCGTAACCACCCCCGATCGTTGATATCTACGTTCGAAGCGTTGGCAAGCAAATCTGCCTGCGATAGTTGTATACCCGTATCTTCTTTGCCTGATGAAAGTACTACGTCACTGGAGACTGTCGGATTATCGTTGTGACCTTGCACCACCACGGCCACTTTCTTAGTCACACGACTTCCGTCGCTCGACACCGCTTCTACATCAAAGTACTCCCATCGTTCGTCGCCCGCACCTAGTTGTGTTGCCAGGCTTTGGTCGACATCGTAATGCCAATGCCCTGCAGCATCCACATGAAAGGTACCATAACGACCGACGACACCTGTTGAAGGCGTGGCCGACCAATGAACCCGATCATGAGTGTCAGTATCATGTGCTACGAGTTGACCAGAGACCGATGCACCCAATGCGAGGTTCTCAGTAACTCGCCCCAATTCACTGTGAGAATCGATAACAACATGATCCTCGGTTCCCTTGACCTCAACCCGTATCGGAAACTCGGTACCATCCTGAGCGATGAGTTTAATCGACTCATGTAGCGACTCTCCCGTTTTCAGCCCCTGAACCACACTGTTTCTGTTATCGCCAATATAACTCCAAGCGTATTCACCTTTGTGCGGACCACTCAAAATAGTGTGAAATTGGAACGTTCCATAGGGGGTATGAACATCTAAATCCTGCCCTAGAGTCCAGATATGCTGATGACCTGCAAATTCAACCTTGACCTGACGGATGGTGTTATCGGCATCGGTAATTAAGAGATTTTGCCAATCCACAGAATCGAGAATCCTGTTATGAAACATAGTACTGGTTGAGACATCTTCTCTAGCAACACCATAATTAGAACCGGTAAACTCTGTTTTGTCATCGACTGATGCCAAAGTAAGCACAGCACCCGTGTGCGTTGGCGTACCATGAGTGTCGGTCACATCATAACTAAACCGAACCGTGCCGTTGTAGTCCTTGTCTGGCGTGAACGTATAAGTCCCATCATGATTATCTTGTATGCTTCCGTTGTCAGCATGCAAGTTCACTACCTTTAAATGACCAATGTCATTTTGATCAACATCGACAACATTTGCCAACAACTCTGTAGCACTGATAATTTGTGCGATATCTTCCGTCCCTGAGTGAATATGGACTTCTGAAGACACTTGTGGGACATCGTTGGTGCCTAAAACCTGTATCGTGATGATATGCTTATCACCGCCCAACGTCTGCACTTCATATTGAACCTGTTGAGTCTCCCCTTGCCCCAGATGCTGCAAGTTCGCATTGGGCGCGCTATAGGTCCACCCACCCGTTTTACCTATGGAAAGACTTCCTCCAAATGGGTCATTGATAGCATGTGCGTTAAGCGTGTGTTGAAACCCGCTTTCACCCGCATCAACATCCTGCGCATTGAGAACTCCGCTGACGCAAACCGTGTGCGCCGCATCCTGATGAACTTGCTGATCTTCGGTGATAGCGCCTGTGCTTTGACCGGTTATCGTTGCAGCATCATCGGTACCTTGGACGAACACTTCAACTCTTTGTGTTGCTCTGGAACCGTCGCTTGAAATCGCTACAATATCGAATCCTTCAGCTTTGCCGTCTCCGGCGCCAAGTGCCTGTACCTTGGACGCATCTAAATCGTAGTGCCAGGCGCCTGAACTATCGAGATAAAAGGTTCCGTAGCTACCGGTTTGTGTGGGTTGCGAGTTTGCCAACTCATAGCTTACCGTATCACCGTAGTCGAGATCATGAGCATGCAACATACCCGCAACCGTTGCTTTGCTATCTTCAATCACCGTACCGATGGGTGACGTAAGTGCATTAGGCGTATCGATAGCGACGTGATCATCCTGTCCATTAATCGTCGCAGTCACCGGGATGCGCGTTCCGTCTCTGGTGATTAACACCATTGAATCTTGTAGTTGCTCCCCTGACTTCAGCCCCTGAATATCTGGATTGGCATTATCAGCAGTATAACTCCATTTATTATGACCATCGGTACTGTGTGTGGTACTGAAGTAGCCATGGTTAGCCGTGAGAGTCATAGCAAAGTCTGCGGGGACGTTATGCCTGACTCCATTGACTTCAATTGCGACGACCGCCGCGTCAGTTGCCCCATCGGGGTCCTGTATATCAATATTGGTCCAACCGGACCAAAGACGGTTACTCCCTGCTCCAGAGAGATGATCTTCGGTCACTAACCCATGCGCCAGGCCAGCAGTAAGGGTGCTTGGGTCGTTGACAGAAGCAAGCGTAGACGTTGCGCTTGTGTGTACGCTTGCCCCATGAGGGTCAACGACATCGTATGAGAAATGCACATCGCCGTTGTAGTCTGCATTTGGTCTGAAAGTAAACGTACCATCATGATGATCGATGATAACGCCATGATCTGCGCTCAAATTCGCAATACTTAATCTGGCAAGATCACCATGGTCCCGATCCGTCGCATTGGCCAGCAACTGCTGACTGGTCAAAATCATATCTTTGTCTTCTTCACCGCTTGGCAAGGTAACTGCTGCAGTGACTACAGGTCTGTCATTACTGCCATGCACCGTCACCTGGACCACTTTCGATGCAGTGCCATCTTTTGACGTAATAGTGAACGACTCGGTAAATGACTCCCCTTCAGCAAGGTTTTGAACCTCATCGAGATGATTATCAATGGTATAGCTCCAACTCCCGCCATTGTTGACGAAAAAATGCCCCCCATGAGGCGTTGTTTCTGAGTGCGACACGGCGAAGGCATCGTCGTGGTCCGGGTCACGGACACGAATAATCCCACCAGCGTACAACTGATTGGGATCACTGTGTGAAGTGCGGTCTTCATAGATATTCTGATGGGCCGGAAGATACCGTGGATCGACGACTTCCAGATAGGCATTGTTGTCACTACCATGGATGGTGACGGCAATGTCTTTCGTCTGCCCGTCACTGGTCTTGACTTGAAAATGCTCGGTTAAGGTTTCCCCTGTTTTGAGTGCCGCAATTCGGTAATTACTGCCGTGGTTTCGGGCGGCATCAGCATAATAGCGGTAGGTGCCATCGGGCCAGACCGTCAGATAGCCTATATTTTGCGAGCCCTGCTCCAGAGTAAAACTGAACTGCGTATGATCGTGACTGTCCGGATCAACCAGGCTTAAACGTCCCATAAAACTTGAGATATCCTGGTACGTTTTAAGCGCTTGCTGCTCGGTAAGCTCAATGCTCGACGAGGCAATGTTCGCTTTATCGTCGCTACCAACGACCGTAATCGTCGCGGTTTGACTAGTGGTACCACCTTGAGAATCGGTCACGAGATAGTGAAAGGTGATCTGTTCCTTCTCACCTTCAGACAAATGCTGGAATCCTTGTGCGGTAGCATCGACGATGACATGGGTTCCATCATGGGAAAAGGTCACCCCATCAGGTAACGGCCCCGCAGCGCCATGGTACTGACACTGAATGTGTGAGATAGCAAGCGTGCCACCATCTGGATCTGTCGCACCTTGAAGCAAGTCAACCACATGATGACTGTCCGAGTCTTCTTTCACTGTGTCTGAGATTGGAGAGACAATCGGATTGTCGTTAGTTCCGGTGATGGTAATGATCAGATTTTCCGTCACACTGGCATGGTGTTCATCGGTCACTGTCACCGGAATCGTCAACGTCTGTGTTTGTCCTGCAGATAGATGTTGGTATGCTGAATGGCCTGGGTCAAAGCGATAAGTGCCATCGTTATTGAACCTCAACCCATCCACGGCTTGTGCGATGGCATAATGAAGTACTGCTCCCTGATCAATGTCGTTGCCCTGCATTTTCCCAGCTAACTCTTGCCCATCTTCAGTCACAGCCTGAGTCTGAGCCGTTAGTGTCGGAGCGTCGTTCGTACCATGGATCGTCACAGTGATGGTGTGGGTATCTCCCCCCACGCTCTGAACCTGATACTGGACCTGCTCAGTTTGTCCCTGAGCTAAATGCTGCAAATTGGCGTTAGGAACGCTGTACGCCCAATCCCCCGCTTTGCCAATGGTTAAAGTGCCGCCGTAAGGATCATGAATGGCCTGCGCTCGATGCGTTGCATGGAAATGCTGCTCGCCACTATCTGGATCGACAACATTAAGTACTCCGGTAGTAAACACCGTATGCTGAGCATCACCCTGGACGTGATGGTCTTCGGTAATGCCGCCAGTATCTTGTCCGGAGAACACCGCTGGATCGTTAACATTGGCAAGGTCCATTGTCGCTGTTGCCGGAGTCGATGCGCCATGGTTATCCGTCACTTGGTAGCTAAAGTTTACGCGCCCACTGTAATTGGCATCTGGAATAAAGGTAAATGTACCATCATGATTGTCTATCACTCGGCCGTGGTCGGCACGCACATTAGCAATGTGTAAGCGATCGTAATCATCAATGTCAGTGGCGTTGGAAAGCAGGTCACGAGAGTGAAGCAGCACCGACTGATCTTCTGTTCCCTTAGATAGGGAAAGAGCGCCTGTCACTATTGGCGCGTCGTTTGTCGGGATCATGGTAATCCGCAAATTCTGCACTGAGTACAAGCCTTCACTGTCGGTCACTTTGACCGGGATAATAATATGTTCATCCCCTTTTGATAATGAAGCATGCTGATAGGCTGGATGCGAGGAATCAAAGGTATAATGACCGTCAGGTAGCATCGTAAACCCGGGGACACTGCCAACAGGAGTATAAACAAGATGCTTCTGGTCTCCATGATCAGGATCCACGCCGTACAAGCTTCCTTTAAGCAGGCCACCATCTTCAAATACACACTCATGCAAGCTGCCAGAACCTATATACGGTTTATCACTGGTTCCCTGTATCGTGAACTCAACTTGTTTTGTCGTACCATCCGCACTTCTTATCGTAAACTGGTCAGTGACGGTTTCACCGTTTTTAAGAGAATCGACCAATGAGTTATCAATATTGTAGAAGTAACCCCCATCTTTGTTTACCTGCAGGTCTCCTCCTAGTGAACCCTTATAGAAGGCATTCCTTCCTGCTAGCGTAGTTTCAAAGAATGACTCCTGCGCACCATCGGGATCGACAACATGAAAATGACCCGTTGAATGCAGCTCTGTTGTCCCACTAAGTACATTGTCTTCTTTTAGCCTATCTCCAACTGCCGTTATTTGTGCAGCGTCAGCCACCGGTGTGATCTGCATCGACGCTCCAGTTGGTGTGATACCACCATGATCATCCTTTACATCGTAGGCGAAGTGCACCTGACCGTTGTAATCTCTATCTGGTGTAAAGGTATAGGTGCCATCATGGTTGTCACGAACAGAACCATGGTCGGCAAGCAAATTTGCCACCGTCAGTCGTCCTGCATCGTTACTGTCGACATCGACAGCATTCGCCAGCAAATCCGCCTTGGTGAAGGTCTGGCTGACGTCCTCTTTGCCAGACTGCAAGGTAACTTCTGATGAAACGTAAGGAGCATCATTATCCCCGTGTATGGTGATAACAATATCGTGAGTGGTTCCATCTTTGGAATGAACAGTAACCGTATCGGTGAGCGTTTCCCCTTGACCCAACTGGTCGATTGTTGAGCCAACAGTGGTTTTGGTGGAGCCTAAGTGCCAATCATGAGTACCCGCAGCAACCGCATATTCCCAATGCCCATCCGGACGAAGCAGTAAGTGTCCATATTGGCCGCTGTATGAATACACCTGACCATTAGGGTCAAACACGCTTTCACCAGAATCTGGATCCACAATTGTCAGTTGACCGCTTGTTGTCAGAGAGTCTTGGCCAATAACCCCAATACCAGGCTGTGCATAGTCAGGAGACTTATCCTGCCCAGCTTGATTCTCATATACATCCCCGGTATCCACACCACCAATAACTGCGGCATCACCTGTACCTTGAACGTTGATGGTCAGGTTTTGCGTCGAGCTTGCACCATGTTCATCAGTCACTGTCACCGGAATATCAATGATCTTGTGCTCGCCGTCTTTGAGCTGTTGATAGCTCGCATGAGACGGGTCAAACGTGTAGCTACCATCGGCGTTGAATGTCAGTCCATCTATAGCATGAGCTATCGAATAGGTGAGCGTCGCACCGTGGTCAATATCTCGGCCTTGCATTTGCCCATTCAGACTATTGCCATCCTCTTTCACTGCCTGCGTCTGTGCGCTGAGGGTTGGCGCATCATTAGTGCCATGTATGTTTACCTCTATGGTAAACGTCGTCCCATCTTTCGCTCGAACCACGCATTGATCGGTAAGCACTTCACCTTGGCTTAATGATTGAACTTGAGGCTGATGGTCTCGGATCGTGTAGGTATAGTGGCCATCTCGCATCAACAAAATATGGCCGCCAAGCTTGGTATCATAACCTATACCGGTATAGGTTTGCGGACCATAGTTAATATCAAACATCGCTTCTCCTTGGTCAGGATCAACGATGTCGAGTTTGCCTTCAAAGTGAAGCTTATCATGAGTATCGATATAGCCTCTGTCTTCGGTCACTCCTGCCAAATGATGGTCGGTCGATGCGTAGCTTATTTGTGCGTTATCTGACACTGGTTTGAGCGAAGCGCTCGCAGAGGTGACGGCGCTTCCACCATGACCATCATGGACTTCGTAGCTAAAACGCACTGGCCCGTTATAGTTGAGTTCTGGGGTAAATGTGAACGAACCATTGTGATTATCTGTAATAGTGCCAGCGGAAGAACCGTCAGCCTTAAGTGCGACAAGGCTGGCGACTGATAGATGACCTGCATCGTTAGCATCAACATCCGATGCGTTGGCAAGCAAGGCTGCACTACTGATGATATAAGGCTTGTCTTCATGACCAGGCGGCAATGTCACTGTCGAGGAAACTTCAGGATCATCATTGGTACCATGTACCGTCACAGTAATGACTTTTTGCGCAGAGCCATCTTTTGATTCAACGGTAAATTGCTCTTGAAAGCTCTCTCCCTTACCTAACTGCTGAATTGTAGGCAAGCTGTTGTCAATGTGGTACTGCCACATGCCCGTTTCTGTCACAGTGAAGTGACCTCCGTGGGTCGACACTAACGTTTGAGGCTTCAATTGGTCATCATCATGATCAGGGTCAATGGCCTTGACGATACCCGTTGCAAAGAGCTCTGTAGGGTATGCTGGAGAGGTCATCGAGTCTTCGTGTAAGTGATTGTCTGTCGTACCGTAATTAACAACAATCTGGGCGCTATCTTCTTCACCATGAATCGTCACGGTGACAGGTTTCGTCTGCCCATCGGCGGTCTTCACATTAAAAGTTTCAGTGATACTCTCACCGGGTTTCAATGCTGCTACCGTTTTTTGAGCATTAGCAGTTCCCACATAATTGCCTTGAAGAAAGTACTCGTAGTGCCCATCTGCACGCAGCGCGAGCGCTCCCAATCTAGAACTAGATTGATAGATCATATCGACGAACTGAGGGTTGTCGGTCGTATCGATATCCGTCAGTTGAAGCGCCCCTTTAATAGAGGTGCCGTGATAGGTGTGCTCGGCAGCAGCTTCACCGATATTTATCGAACTCGAAACCAGCTGCGCCTTATCATCGGTACCGACTATTTTTACAATGACACTTTGAGGTGTTAAAGCCCCGTGGCTATCCGTGACTTTGTAACTCAGTTCAAACGTCGCAACCTCGCCTTGCGCAAGATGCTGGAATGTAGAACTGGATGGATCAACCTGCAGATGGCCATTAACTATGCCAAAGCCATCCGGAAGCCTTTCTATATGACCATTCACCTTAACTTGGAACAAACTACCCACGCTTAGCGCATCACCATCGATATCTTGAGCATGGGACAACAAATTAATATCAAGATGCTGTGACTGATCTTCATGGAACTGAGCAGTGATTGGCATCACTGAAGGTTTATCATTGGTTCCTTCGATAACAAAAGATAGCTCTTTTTGAGCTTGCCCACCGGCAGTATCAGTCACAATGACCGTGGTTTTCACAGTTTGTGTATCGCCAACCGCCAAATGCTGATACGAGGCGTGGCTTGGGTCAAACGTATAGCTGCCATCTGGATTAAACGTCAAACCATCAATTGGATTTGAGGTGGTATAGGTTAGCAAATCATGGTCAGTGTCGGTTGCTACCATTTGACCGTGGAAGACGGCGCCATCTTCTTTTACTGATTGTGATTGGCCAGCCATCACTGGCAAATCGTTGGTGCCTGTGACGGTGAATTTGAGCTGTTCTCGATGTGAGCCGCCTGCGGTATCCGTCACGGTGACCATGGTGGTGAGAACTTGGGTGTCCCCTTTTGCTAGATGCTGATACGACGAATGACTTGGATCGAACGTATAGCTGCCATCTGGATTGAATGTCAGGCCATCAATTGGATTGGAAGTGGTGTAAGTGAGCAAATCGCGATCAACATCGGTTGCCACCATTTGACCGTGAAATACCACACCGTCTTCATTCAGTGATTGTGATTGGCCAGCCATCACTGGCAAGTCATTGGTGCCTGTGATGGTGAACTTAAGCTGTTCTCGATGCGTGCTACCAGCCGTATCGGTCACGGTGACCATAGTGGTAACGACTTGGGTGTCCCCTTTTGCCAAATGCTGATACGACGAATGACTTGGATCGAACGTGTAGCTACCATCCGGATTGAACGTCAGGCCATCAATTGGATTTGACGTAGTGTAAGTGAGCAGGTCTTGGTCTACATCGGTTGCCACCATTTGACCTTGGAAGACTGCACCATCCTCTTTCACGGATTGTGATTGACCAGCCATCATTGGTAAATCATTGGTGCCTGTGATGGTGAATTTCAGCTCTTCTCGATGAGAGCCCCCAGCCGTATCGGTCACGGTAACCATGGTGGTCACGACTTGGGTGTCACCTTTTGCCAAGTGCTGATACGACGAATGACTTGGATCGAACGTGTAGCTGCCATCTGGATTGAATGTCAGGCCATCAATTGGATTGGAAGTGGTGTAAGTGAGCAAATCATTGTCAGTATCGGTTGCCACCATTTGACCTTGGAAGACTGCACCATCTTCTTTCACTGATTGTGACTGACCAGTCATCACTGGTAAGTCGTTGGTGCCTGTGATGGTGAACTTAAGCTCTTCTCGATGCGTGCTACCAGCCGTATCGGTTACTGTAACCTTGGTGGTCACAACTTGGGTGTCACCTTTTGCCAAATGCTGATAGGAGGAATGGCTTGGGTCGAACGTGTAACTGCCATCTGGGTTGAATGTTAGGCCATCAATTGGATTGGAAGTGGTGTAAGTGAGCAGGTCTTGGTCAATATCGGTTGCCACCATTTGACCGTGGAACACTGCGCCATCTTCTTTCACGGATTGTGATTGACCAGCCATCATTGGTAAATCATTGGTGCCTGTGATGGTGAACTTAAGCTCTTCTCGATGCGTGCTACCAGCCGTATCGGTTACTGTAACCTTGGTGGTCACAACTTGGGTGTCACCTTTTGCCAAATGCTGATAGGAGGAATGGCTTGGGTCGAACGTGTAACTGCCATCTGGGTTGAATGTTAGGCCATCAATTGGATTGGAAGTGGTGTAAGTGAGCAGGTCTTGGTCAATATCGGTTGCCACCATTTGACCGTGGAACACTGCGCCATCTTCTTTCACGGATTGTGATTGACCAGCCATCATTGGTAAATCATTGGTGCCTGTGATGGTGAATTTCAGCTCTTCTCGATGAGAGCCCCCAGCCGTATCGGTCACGGTAACCATGGTGGTCACAACTTGGGTATCCCCTTTTGCCAAATGCTGATAGGACGAATGGCTTGGGTCGAACGTGTAACTGCCATCTGGGTTGAATGTTAGGCCATCAATTGGATTGGAAGTGGTGTAAGTGAGCAAATCGTGTTCTACATCGGTTGCCACCATTTGGCCTTGGAAAACCGCACCATCTTCTTTTACTGATTGCGATTGACCAGCCATCATTGGCAAGTCGTTGGTGCCTGTGATGGTGAACTCAAGCTGTTCGCGATGCGTGCCGCCTGCGGTATCCGTCACTGTAACCATAGTGGTAACGACTTGGGTATCACCTTTTGCCAAATGCTGATACGACGAATGACTTGGATCGAACGTGTAGCTGCCATCCGGATTGAACGTCAGGCCATCAATTGGATTTGACGTAGTGTAAGTGAGCAGGTCTTGGTCAATATCGGTTGCTACCATTTGACCGTGGAAGACTGCACCGTCCTCTTTCACTGATTGTGATTGACCAGCCATCACAGGCAAGTCGTTGGTGCCTGTGATGGTGAACTTAAGCTCTTCTCGATGCGTGCCGCCTGCGGTATCCGTCACTGTAACCATGGTGGTGAGAACTTGGGTGTCCCCTTTTGCCAAGTGCTGATACGACGAATGACTTGGATCGAACGTGTAGCTGCCATCTGGATTGAATGTCAGGCCATCAATTGGATTGGAAGTGGTGTAAGTGAGCAAATCATGGTCAATATCGGTTGCTACCATTTGACCTTGAAAGACTGCGCCATCTTCTTTCACTGACTGTGATTGGCCAACCATCACGGGCAAGTCGTTGGTGCCTGTGATGGTGAACTTAAGCTGTTCTCGATGCGTGCCGCCTGCGGTATCCGTCACTGAAACCATAGTGGTAACGACTTGGGTGTCACCTTTTGCTAGATGCTGATAGGAGGAATGACTTGGATCGAACGTGTAGCTGCCGTCTGGGTTGAATGTCAGGCCATCAATTGGATTTGACGTAGTGTAAGTGAGCAGGTCTTGGTCAATATCGGTTGCTACCATTTGACCGTGGAAGACTGCGCCATCTTCTTTTACTGATTGTGATTGACCAGCCATCACAGGCAAGTCGTTGGTGCCTGTGATGGTGAACTTAAGCTGTTCTCGATGCGCGCCGCCTGCGGTATCCGTCACGATGACCATAGTGGTAACGACTTGGGTGTCCCCTTTTGCCAAATGCTGATACGACGAATGACTTGGATCGAACGTATAGCTGCCATCTGGATTGAATGTCAGGCCATCAATTAGATTGGAAGTGGTGTAAGTGAGCAAATCTTTATCAACATCGGTCGCCACCATTTGACCGTGAAATACCGCACCGTCCTCTTTCACTGATTGTGATTGGCCAGCCATCACTGGCAAGTCATTGGTGCCTGTGATGGTGAACTTAAGCTGTTCTCGATGCGTGCTACCAGCCGTATCGGTCACGGTGACCATAGTGGTAACGACTTGGGTGTCCCCTTTTGCCAAATGCTGAAACGACGAATGACTTGGATCGAACGTGTAGCTACCATCCGAATTGAACGTCAGGCCATCAATTGGATTTGACGTAGTGTAAGTGAGCAGGTCTTGGTCTACATCGGTTGCCACCATTTGACCTTGGAAGACTGCACCGTCCTCTTTCACTGACTGTGATTGACCAGCCATCACTGGTAAATCGTTGGTGCCTGTGATGGTGAACTTAAGCTCTTCTCGATGCGTGCCGCCTGCGGTATCCGTCACTGAAACCATAGTGGTAACGACTTGGGTGTCCCCTTTTGCTAGATGCTGATAGGAAGCATGACTTGGATCGAACGTATAGCTGCCATCTGGGTTGAACGTCAGGCCATCAATTGGATTTGAGGTGGTATAGGTTAGCAAATCATGGTCAGTGTCGGTTGCCACCATTTGACCGTGGAAGACTGCGCCATCTTCTTTCAGCGACTGCGATTGTACTGTCATCACGGGTAAATCGTTAGTGCCATCGATCTGAACATCAATATTGTGCGCGGTGCCGTCTACAGACGAAACCGTAAAGGTTTCACTCAAATGAGTGCCCTTAGCAAGTTCCTGTATTGCAGTTTGCTGATTGTTCGCTTCATACTGCCAGTGACCATTCGCCTCTATTGTCAACGTGCCAAATTGTCCTACTAACACTTGTGACAAGAAGTGGTTCTGCCCCTGATCGCTATCAATTACCGATAAATCGCCCGACGTTTTGACACTGCCATTAACGACATTCAAGTCTTCTTTAACCGACCCAGAATCTACACCGGAAATAACCGCAGAATCAGCCGTGCCACCAATAACAATTTCGATTAGTTGCGGGGTTTGGTCTGCCGTATGAATCGTTATTTGCTCGGTAATGATGTTCCCTGAAGCAAGCTGTTGAATGGCTGGCAAGGAATTATCGACTTGATAGTGCCAATGACCATTTGAATCAATGTCCAATACGCCAAATTTACCCTGAACAACTTCAGAAAGAGTGTGAGACTCCGCTTGGTCAACATCCACCACGTCTACTTTACCGTGGACATGCATTAACCCCGAGCTATCAACATTAAGATCCTCTTTTAAAGCGCCCGTAAATTGCCCTGTTACTTTTGGAGCATCATTGGTACCCGTTACCGTAAATTGAAGTTGTTCACTGTGCGTACCACCCATACTGTCCGTCACGAGCACAGTGGTACTAACAACTTCTGTCGCGCCTTGCGCTAAGTGTTGATAAGCGCCATGACTAGGGTCAAAGGTGTAGCTGCCATCAGAATGAAACGTCAAACCATCGATAGGCTTTGATATTACGTAGCTTAGCGTGTCTCCATCAGCATCTGTTGCCACCATCTTTCCATGAAAAATGGCATCATCCTCTTTTACTGCATGAGATTGTTCCGACATTTTCGGTGCGGAATTGAAGTGAGGCGATTTATGTACTTTATCAGTCTGTTGTGTTTTTTCGGTGGGTACAGAAAAAGGGGCAATTCCGTCAACATGGTTGTCTCTAGCCGACGATGACGTACCAGATTGACTCGCAATATGATGAGAAGTGTATGCATGCATTGGGTAGTGATGGAGAGCAAGGTGCCTACTCGGTAATGCGTGTGTATGACCGCTTTCTATATCATCACTGTTTGCTGCTAGCTCTTGATGCTCGCTAGAGGGTGACGTGGGCGTCTCTGAATCAGGAGCTTGTGTATTTTCGTGAGGTCCAGTCGCTTTTTGGGTTAGAGCATGACTTTCTGCGATATTACCGTCATCGCCACTATCATCACTGGCGTTGGATAGAGAAGGTAATATGAGAGCAAGTGTCGGCGGAACGCCTACTTGATATCTTAATGTATTAAAAAGTCGACGCTTTGCCCGTTTTTTCTTTTTGGATTTAGCGTCATTTGGATGTGTAGAAACCTGTCGCGGTGATTCTTTTTTCGTTTGATTTTCACTGCTTTGTTTTTTCTCAGTCATGCTCTCAGCCTTAACTCACAAACCTTTTTTAAAGTTAAGGATATAGAACACGGTTTTGCTAACTAATCTCGGTTTTTAACTTAGTTTTTTTACGCCGTATTTAAGCTCGCTATCTGACACATAGAAGTTAAATGATAAGGATATTACTGAGACTCTCATCCATAAGAGAGTAGAACGAGCAGGTGTAGTGATGCAATGAATTTGGTCACCTAAATTTAGATGATACTATTCGAATAACTTTAGCTAAGGTTAATTGGTAAAAACGCAAGAGGGATGATCTTCGAACCTAAATAACTTTGGGGCAGAAGGGTGTTAGCAAATCCGTCTCTCCTGACCTGACATTACTCAAAACAGATCAATCTTTATTGTCCGCCGACACTTTTCTTTACAGCACTTTTTGATTTTTCCATAACAAAAGCCCAGTCAGGTATCAATCAACCAAACCGGGCTTTAAACGTTCTCAGCTTCAATGTCAGCGTTTAAAACTCTACTGTCGAGCTCTAATCTTTATTTTTCGCCGACAACATATAGCGCTACTGAGCGTTCACTTACTCAACCGTCACCGCTTTCGCCAAGTTACGAGGTTGGTCAACGTCAGTACCTTTGATTAATGCTACGTGGTAAGACAGTAGCTGCATTGGCACTGTGTAGTAGATTGGTGCGATGATGTCGTCTACATGAGGCATTTGGATGATCTTCATGTTCTCATCACCTTCAAAACCCGCTTTCTCGTCTGCGAAAACATACAGCAGACCGCCACGTGCGCGTACTTCTTCGATATTTGACTTCAGCTTCTCAAGCAGATCGTTGGTTGGTGCGACAACAACGACTGGCATGTCCGCATCGATAAGCGCTAGAGGGCCGTGCTTAAGCTCACCTGCTGCGTACGCTTCAGCGTGGATGTAGGAGATCTCTTTGAGTTTGAGAGACGCTTCCATCGCGATTGGGTAGTATTCGCCACGACCTAAGAATAGTGTGTGGTGCTTGTCAGCGAAGTCTGTTGCTAGAGCTTCAATTTCTTTATCAAACGCTAGCGCCTTCTCGATGTTAGCTGGAAGCTCGTGCAGTGATTTCACGATTTCTGCTTCGCGCTCTTCGGTCATGCGACCTTGAAGGCGAGCGATAGACACCACCATCATCAGCATTGCAGCTAGCTGAGTGGTGAAAGCTTTGGTTGAAGCAACACCGATTTCTGTCCCTGCGCGAGTCATGAATGCAAAGTCAGATTCACGAACCAAAGAGGAGCCCGCTACGTTACAGATAGTCATTGCAGACATGTAGCCTTTCTCTTTCGCAAGACGCAGTGCTGCTAGAGTATCGGCAGTTTCACCAGATTGTGAAAGCGTCACAAGTAGGCTGTTTGGGCGTACAACGAAGTCACGGTAGCGGAACTCAGATGCGATCTCTACATCACAGCTCACACCAGCCATCGATTCAAACCAGTATCGAGCCGCCATACCAGAGTTGTAGGAAGTACCACATGCGATGATCTGTACGTGCTCAACCTTCTTAAGGATATCAACCGCGTTGACACCGATCGCTTCAGTCACTACTGCTTTGTCAGTAATACGACCTTCCATTGTGTTGATCAGTGCGCGTGGCTGCTCGTAGATCTCTTTTTGCATAAAGTGGCGATATTGGCCTTTGTCACCCGCGTCATGTTCTGCGTTAGATTCTGTGATTTCACGCTCTACTGGGTTACCTTCAACATCAAGAACCTTAACTTCACGGCGAGTGATCTCAGCAACATCGCCTTCCTCTAGGTACATGAAGCGGCGAGTTACACTAAGAAGTGCAAGCTGGTCAGAAGCTAGGAAGTTTTCGCCAACACCAAAACCGATAACGATTGGGCTACCAGAGCGCGCAGCAACGATGCGGCTTGGATCTTTACGATCAACAACAACTGTACCGTAGGCACCGTCTAGTTGCGCAGCAGTTTTTTGTAATGCTTCAACCAAAGTGTCTGATGTTTGACACTCCCACTCGACTAGGTGAGCGATAACTTCAGTATCCGTTTGAGATTGGAATACATAACCGCGCTCTTGAAGCAGGGCACGCAGCTCTTCGTGATTTTCGATGATACCGTTGTGAACAACAGCAATATCGCCAGATACGTGTGGGTGAGCGTTTGCTTCAGAAGGTTCACCGTGCGTTGCCCAGCGAGTGTGAGCGATACCCGTACCGCCAGTCACATCTTGTGCATCGACTGCATCAGCAAGCTCTTGTACCTTACCTAGACGACGAACGCGTTTAAGCTCCAGATTTGCATCAACAACGGCTACACCCGCTGAATCATATCCACGGTACTCCAGACGGCGTAGACCCTCTACCAAAATTTCCGCTACGTCTCGTTGCGCTACCGCACCTACGATTCCACACATATCAATTCTCCATTTTTTAGTTTCTGTTTCCCTCAATGAACGCAAGCAAGTCAATAGAAGAGGGATAATTCGTTTAAGCGCAAATTACCTTTACGCTATTGGATTCAATTTGAGCCTTTTGCTCTGTTGTTAAGCCTTGATCGGTCACCAGTACATCAATCGCGTCCCACCCTAATTCTAGGTTAGGAATTTTTCGGCCAATTTTCTCGGATTCAATCATGACCACCACTTCACGAGCCACTTCTGCCATCACATTACTTAGTCCAATTAACTCATTGAACGTCGTTGTGCCGCGAGCTAAGTCGACGCCATCTGCGCCGATAAACAGTTGGTCAAAATCGTAAGAACGCAGAACGGATTCGGCGACTTTGCCTTGGAAAGACTCGGAATGGGCGTCCCAGGTTCCACCGGTCATTAGAAGTGTTGGTTCGTTTTCCAGCTCGTTGATCGCATTGGCAAGGGAAAGTGAATTCGTCATCACAACCAAACCTTTCTTACTCCCCAAGCGAGAAACCAAAGCACCTGTCGTGCTACCGCAGTCAATCACAATGCGGTAATGGTCGTTAATCAACGCCGTAGCAGCTTCAGCGATCTTCTCTTTAGCTTCTGAAGTCGCTACCGACTCATTGAGCACTTCGTCGACCGCCTCTTGTGGAAGTGATACCGCACCACCATAGCGGCGCAACAACTGGCCATTTTTTTCTAGCGAAGTGAGATCTTTTCGAATCGTAACTTCAGAGGTATCAAACAGAGCAGACAGCTCCTCAACACTGACTTCGCCTCGCTCTTGTACTAGCTGGGCAATGGAATGACGTCGAACCTGAGTATTACGTTTTCTCACTTTAACTTTCGCTTCAAAACTTAACTGATGCAAAAATTATTTCACAACGTAAGTTATTGCGCAAGGAAATGGCTGTTTTATTTGTAAGACAGCAATTAAGTGCTGTAATTTTGAATGCTTAAATTTCGATTCGAAACTTATCTGTATGGAAAGGCAGAACGAAACTGAAACTTATGAGTCAAAGAAGGGAGGGAATAGACCAATAAAAAGCCCCATAGCAGTGACGCGACGGGGCTAATATAAGTTAGACAAGTGGGTTGTCTCTACATAAGGTTTCGACCATCTCGGTGATCGCGAGGATGATCGTCGACTTAACTCGTTGATAGTGTCGCTCTAAGAACATTTCTAACATGACTTCATCCAGTCCTGCCGTCATGCTCTCATCGTATTCGATAGGCATCATTTTCTGGATAGCACTGATTTTATTGAGCTCGAACAATACGTCGACTTCAGTAAAACTCACTTTGTTTTCTTGATGCTTAGTCCATTCTCGGAGTGTGACAAAGATATCAATATCATCAAATACTTGCTTGGAAATGACACCTAGCCCAAGCAGCAATTTAGCGCGTACTAGAATGTCGCCTAGAGGACCATCACTGGTAAGAAGAGGGTCGACAACATACTTCACTGCATAGTCGTCTTTATGAAAGATACTATTGATAAGGGTATCTAGGGTGTCGTCAATGGCATCATAAGCAGCCATAAGACACGCGCTCGCGTCCTTCGCTTCAGATAGCGCTTCTAATAGTTCAGTTTCATTAGGCGGGTGCAGTGGCATAACATCTCTTAAAACAAAGGGTGCCACTTGCGTGGCACCAACAGCTTGAATCATTTGAGCGCTAAATACGCTTCGTGCGCTAGTGTAACAATTTCTGAATCAACATTCAGCTCTGAATAATGAGCCAATGTTTTTTCAAATCCTTGTTCTGCAAACATCGCTTGAAGCTCAACCGCTTGTGGGTCATCGTCGTTTTTGTAAAGGAATGCTGCTGCAATACCTTTTAATAAGTAACTATTTGGCAATCCATACTCTAGCGTACCGTTAAGAGGCTTAATCAAGCGATCTTGTGGGCTTAGCTTACGGATTGGCTGACGACCAACACGATCCACTTCATCGCGCAAGTATGGGTTTGCAAAACGACCGAGAATTTTTTGAATGTAAGCCGCATGCGCATCTGCATCAAAACCGTAACGGCGGATCAATACTTCACCGCTTTCCTGCATGGCCGCTGTTACGTCCGCAAGAATCGCAGCATCTTCAATAGAGTCTTTGATGGTTTCGTGGCCAGCCAGTACACCTAGGTAAGCGGTGATTAGGTGACCGGTGTTAAGCGTGAACAATTTACGCTCAACGAATGCCATTAGGTTATCAGTGCACTCCATACCTTGAATCGCTGGGATGTCACCAACAAACTGAGTTTGATCGACGATCCATTCACTGAACGTTTCAACGGTTACCGCAAGAGGATCCGTTTCACCCTCTTCTGCTGGCGGTACGATTCGGTCTACTGCAGAATCAACGAAGCCAATGTTCGCCTCTGCAAATGCTTGAACATCTTCAGAAAGGTGCTCAAAGATCATCGCTTTTAGCTGACTAGTGCCACGTACCATGTTTTCACATGCGATGATGTTAAGCGGCGTGGTATTGCCATTCGCTGCACGCTTTTCAATACCTTGTGCGACTGATTTAGAGATGATCTTCAGTACTGTTGGACCAACGGCTGTCGTCACCAACTCTACGTCAGCGATAAGATCAATGATGTCGCTGCTGGTTGAGTTGACTGCAGTAACATTCGTCACTTCTTCTACTACTACATCTTCACCAACAATTTTTACAGGGTAGGACTGACGTTCAATCAGAGCGTTAACCACGGTTTCGTTTACATCAGCAAATGTTACGTGAATGCCTGCATCTGCGAGTAGTTTTCCGATAAAGCCACGACCGATATTACCTGCGCCAAAATGTAATGCTTTCATAAGACGTCTTCCTAAATAACTCATTAAAAAAAGAAAAAGAAAAAATCAAAAATGAGACCAACAAGGGGGCTGTTGGTCTCGTTTCACTTAGGAGCTATGACTCAAAGCCAAGGTGATTATCACCATTTCTGCTACTTACCACTTAGGATGCGAAGGACATCTTCAACATTAGTGGTAGACTTCAAACATTCGACAGCTTCGTCGTCATCAAGTGAATTCGTAATCGCCGTGATAACCTGAATGTGTTCATCACCTTGCGCCGCGATACCAATCACCATCTTAGCGACATCATCTTCGTCTTCGCCCCACTGAACACCGTCAGGGAACTGACAGAACACGATACCTGTCTTGTTAACGAACTGTTTTGCTTCAATAGTGCCGTGAGGTACTGCAATCGACTCACCTAGGTAAGTAGAAACCAACTCTTCACGAGCCAACATGCCTTCCACATATTGCGGTTCTACATAACCAAGTTTTACGAGTTGCTCACCAGCAAACTTGATAACTTCTTCTTTGGTCTTCACTTCCATGCCCAAGAAGATATTTTCATTTGATAGCTTAAGCGTTCCTTCTTCATTGCTTGAGCTAGTGTCTGCTGGTGCTTCAGGCTTTTTTGGCTCAGCACCCGCTTGTTGTGCATTAACCAAGTCTGCAACTAGACCATCGTACAGAGCACCGTCTAGGAAGTTACCTAGCGAGATGTGGTGTGCATCCGCTGCATGAGTACGAGCACGGTCGGTTAGGTCTTTGTGAGTAATCACAATGTCAGCGCCATCAGGTAAGTTGTTGATCGCAAGGTTAGTCACTTCAATGCCAAGGCCTGCTGCTTCTACTTTTTTACGAAGCATGCTTGCACCCATTGCACTTGAGCCCATACCCGCGTCACACGCTACGATGATTTTGCGCACTGTCGCTAGTTCCAGAGCTGCACCAGCTTGACCTTTAGAAGCCGCTTTCATGTTCGCCATTTGGCTTGCTGCTTTTTCTAGTGACTCTTCTTCATCGTCTTGTTTAGACGTTTTCATTAGTAGAGACGCTACAAAGAAAGTTACCGTCGCAGAAGCAATGACTGACAGAATCACACCAACAAATGCAGACTTAGGTGTCATCAGTAGAATCGCGAAGATAGAACCTGGTGATGCCGGAGATACTAGACCTGCATCGAACATAGTTAGAGTGAACACACCTGTCATACCACCAGCAATAACAGCGATGATTAGACGTGGGTTCATCAGAACGTATGGGAAGTAGATTTCGTGGATACCACCGAAGAAGTGGATAATCGCTGCACCCGGAGCTGACTCTTTTGCATTACCACGACCGAAGAACATGTAAGCAAGTAGAAGACCTAGACCAGGACCTGGGTTTGCTTCAATCAAGAAGAAGATAGATTTACCCATCTCTTCTGCTTGTTGGATACCCAGTGGTGAGAAGATACCGTGGTTGATTGCGTTATTTAGGAATAGAATTTTCGCAGGTTCAACAAAGATAGAAGTAAGAGGCAGAAGACCTGCGCTAACCATCATGCCAACACCAGCTGCTAGCGCAGTTGATAGCACTTTCACTGCTGGACCAATCACAAGGAAAGCAAGGATGGCACAAAGCATACCAACGATACCGGCAGAGAAGTTGTTCACCAACATCTCGAAGCCGCTCTTCACTTTGCCTTCAACCGCTTGGTCGAATTTCTTAATTGCTAGACCGCCTAGAGGACCAACAATCATCGCCCCCATAAACATTGGGATGTCAGTACCAACAATCACTCCCATTGTGGTGATTGCACCAACAACCGCACCGCGATCGCCAGCGACCATCTTACCACCCGTGTAACCAATCAGCAGTGGCAGAAGGTAAGTGATCATAGGGCCAACCATTGAACCTAATGTTTCATTAGGGATCCATCCGGTTGGAATAAATAGTGCCGTAATCAAACCCCAAGCGATAAATGCACCAATGTTTGGCATTACCATGTTGGAGAGGAAACGACCAAAGTTTTGTACTTTGATTTTTGCTTCAGGAGATAGCATAAGGTCAGCCTCGTTATCAGAAAATGTGTCCAATGGACTAAAATGTTTATTCAAAAGTCCATTAAAAAGTAACACAGGATTTCCAAAAGTCAGCATAACGCCCCTTTTTGTGACATGCATCACTACCAATGGCAACCCGGGCAAAAATAAGAGTGATCAACTTCACATTATTTGGCCGTTAATAAATTACACAGCAACTTTGTTGAGAATAAATTTCATTCACTGGTGACTTTGATCACCTTTTAATACCAAGACACCCACAAATAGTTAGTGATGTAAATCACATATTATGTAAATCACAGCACTCAAACCCATTCAATAGAACTATCTACGACTACAATTCGAGCAATAAGTCGACTAAACAGCCTTAATTTGTAATTAAATTACAGTTTTGACATTTCAATTTCAAAGGACTTCTGACAAAGTAACGAGATTAAAATAACGTGAAACAAAAAGGAGCATGGCAATGTTCAAAGCACTACTGTTCGATATGGATGGGCTCATTTTTGACACAGAAGCGGTATACAAAGTTAGCTGGCAGTATGCCGCCGAAACAATGGGGTTTGATTTAACCGACGAGTTTTATCAGCGGTTTATTGGGGTTCAAGACCCGGACTGTGAAAGAATGCTCGCAGAACATTTTGGGGAAGGCTTTGACCTAGCTGAATACAAAACAATCCGAGACACGTATTACCACAAAGTTCGTAAAGCTGGAGTTGCGTTTAAAGAGGGTTTCCACACACTATTTACCGAAGCCAAAGCCCAACAACTGACACTCGCACTCGTTACTTCATCTGCCCTAACTGAGACCAAATTAAACTTTAGCAATACCGACTACCTAAACCAGTTCGATCTTGTTATCACAGCAGAAGATGTCGCCAACGGCAAACCGGAGCCAGATTGCTACATCATGGCCTATGAGAGACTTGGACTGACGGCTAAAGATTGCTTGGTACTTGAGGACTCAAACAATGGGATGCGTTCTGGTAAAGCTGCCGGATGCTACGCCGCGATGATTCCCGACATAGTGTCGCCACAGAAAGACGTGGTAGAAAGTGCCGACTATATCTTTGATTCACTTGACCAAGTGACCGCATTACTAAAATCAGCAACAGTCATGCCATAAACAATAAAGCCCTGAACTATCAACGACAGTTCAGGGCTTTTTAATATACAGTGGCAATAACTAGCTAACTATGAATGGGGCACTTGCTGCGCTTAGAGGGAAAAGCTCAAAGTTTGCTAAACCACCAACAAGCTCAATGGCTGTTGCATCTTTATCGGTAAACACTCGACTCGTCAGTACTTGCTCACCACCATTAACAAAGATCTCCAATGAGGACTCATCAGATAGAATACGCAATGCCACTTTATCACTCGTTAAAGCTACTTCACGCTGTGTGTCTCCTTCGCGGATCAAGGTGTGAGTTCTATCTAAAAGCAATGTACGAGTTGCTTCATCTAATCGAATCGAAACGTACTGGCCTTCTTTAGCGTGTAACCTCAACTCGCTTCCCCACTCTAGCTCAACACTCATATCAAACGCTTTATTGTTAAGTTGCTGATAGCTGGTGTTATCAAGGCTAAAACATTGTTTGTCTTGATACAAAGTCTCTATTTCCGCAATTGGCATTTGAGTCAATCGACCACCTTTGTTGCTAAGTTCACGCAACGCGGTCAATTGATGCACCCAACCATTATCTGTGGAAGGATGATCGATTTCATCTGGCAATCCCATCCAGCCCGAAAGGACGCGTCGACCATCGACGGTTAACAGGGTTTGCGGCGCGTAAAAGTCAAAACCTTTGTCGAGATTTCCAAATTCAGACAAGGTGATTTTACCTTCTTCATCTAACTCCGCTTTGGTATAGCCGTTATGATGAGGAATCGTATGAACAGCACTTTCCGATTCAATACCCTGAGGTCCAACAACAGCAAAATGCTCTCCACCCAGTTCAAACAGATCCGGGCACTCCCACATATAGCCAAAATCACCCATCTCATCACCGCATAGGGCAACAAACTCCCATTCAACAAGATCCTGCGAACGATAAACGGCTAATCGACCTTTTAGATCTGTGGTTTGAGCACCGAGTAACATCAGCCAATAGTCGCCATGTCGAACAATTTTTGGATCGCGAATATGCGGCGTGACACCGTCAGGTAGCTCAGGAATAACTGGGCCCAATTTCTTGAAGTGGATACCGTCATCGGAGACTGCCAAGCACTGGGTGGTATGGCGATCGCGTTGATTGCCAATTCGGGTGTTGCCCGTATAGAACAACATCAATTGTTCACCCTGGCTCAATGCATGACCCGAAAACACTCCATGACTGTCGAACCAATCTGATGGTGTTAACGCCAGCGGTTGCCAATCCCAATTGATCAAATCACGACTTGTTAGATGCGCCCAGTATTTATCTTTATGAACACAGCCGTGTGGGTACCACTGATAGAAAAGATGATATTGCCCCTGATGATAAATAAAGCCGTTTGGGTCATTCAACAATCCTCTAGGAGGTGAAACGTGCCAAGTAGGGCGATGTTCACAAGCTGCTGGCTGACTTGACTCAACAGCGAGTAGCTTTTGCTGCTCCGCAATCACACAGCCAAATTCTAGTAAACTTGCCTCATCAAAATTATCTGGCATGGAGAACGTGAGTTGTGGCTTCCCCAGCACCTCCTCTAAGCTGTAGGGTGGCAAAGAGTCATGAATAAGCGCTAGGTCATTCACTTCAATCACCAACTGTTTGTTGGGGGATAACACACGCGTGATATTGGCTTGACCACCGAGCATTGTTACAAGATCGCTAACTGAGAACATGTTGGCTAATCACCTTAATACTGAGAATTCTTTTCTGGGAACGTTTGCAATACTAGTTACAAAACCGAACTGATACAAGAGCATTCATGGTGAGCAGCTGGTTTTGTGACCTGAAACACATCCTGTCCCCCAACTCATAGTAACGCAAATATCTAGGCAAAGAGGCGGTAGTGCTGTCAATTGAGGGGTAAGCAACTAGCAGGTTTCACGATCGATAGTTTGGAAAGTAAGAACAATTTTACTCATCATAGCAGGTTCACCACTAAGCAAATCCATCAGTAGCTTCGCGGCACTTTCACCTGCCTTATCAAAAGGATAGTTAAAAGTAGAAATACTTGGTGACGACACAGAGCCAAGCTCATCATTACCCACCCCTAGCACTTTAATATCCGAACCGGCAGTCAAGCCAAGTTCTTGAATCGCCTTTACCGCTCCAATCGCAATGCGGTCGGTCGCACAAAACACGCCATCTAAGTCGGCATGCTCGGCCAACAGTTGTTTCGCTTGTTGATAGCCCGACTCAATCGTAAATTCACCGCGACTATGAAATAGTGGCTCTCCTTTACGTTTAAATTGCAGCGCTTGCTCAAGGCCTTGGTAACGAAGTTTATCCACCGCAATATCTGAACTGGCCACTCCGATAAAGCCAATATGACTACAACCCGATGATATTAAACGATTTCCAGCCTCAAATCCGACTCGAAAATCATCATGTACAATACTCGGAATATTAAACAAAGAGCCATCCTGACCCACCAGCACCACAGGTGCAGCGGACTGCAAAATCACCTCAACCAACTCTTCGTCTAAGTGGGTTGCATACAAGATGATACCCTCGACACGCTTTTGGTTAAAAAGACGGATGAACTCAATTTCTTTTTGAAAAGATTGCTGCGTACTGGCAAGCAATACCTGCTTACCTGCATTATCGAACACACGACTTAAACCGTCGACCCCTTGTGAGGTGGCGCTTGACGCGACCCTTGGGACAATCACCCCAATCAAATTGGTCTTTTGTGACTTAAGTTCCTTCGCCACTAGGTTTGTTTGATAGCCCAGCTCATCAATGGCCTTTTGAACCTTATCTTTTGTCGCTTGCTTTACCCCATACTCGTTGTTCACAACTCGAGATACAGTAGATTTGGAAACGCCAGCGAGTTTAGCGACATCATGTAAGCTTGCCATGGGGTAAATGTCCGATATTTATGGGAATGTTTGCAAAGAATACCATGAAAAATGGCTCCTGAATAAGCCTAACTGCCAATCAACAACTTGCTTATTGACTCATTTCGCCCAAAATTCTTACAGAGCGCACACTCTTATCGAGCCTTACGAGGCAAGAGATGATCGTAATCACATTGTGGGACTTTATCTTTTGACTCTAATTCGAACATGCTTATGATTCGATCTTGCAAACGTTCCCAAAAATGTATTCAACACACGTTATTGAGAACAACATTAGATAATAACGCACAAAATGTAACCGGAGCTCGTTATGAACTATCCAGTCATAGCCAAACAACTACTCGCGCTGCTTGGGGGAAAGGACAACCTCTCTGCCTTGGCACACTGCGCTACTCGCTTACGCCTCGCTGTAAAAGATGAATCGCTGATCCAAGAAAAAGCCATCGACGATCTAGAAGGCGTGAAAGGACAGTTCAAAGTCGCTGGTCAGTATCAGATCATTTTCGGCTCTGGCATCGTTAACCAAGTTTACGCAGAACTCGCTAAACTGACTGGCATGTCTGAAATGTCCACCAAGGACGTGGCTTCTGCGGGTGCCCAAAAGCAAAACTTACTGCAGCGAGCAGTAAAGGGCTTGTCGGACATCTTTGTTCCTATCATCCCTGCCATTGTGGCCGGCGGTCTATTGATGGGTATCTTTAACCTGCTGACCGCACCTGGCCTGTTTATTGAAGGGCAGTCGCTGATTGAAGCCAACCCAGGCCTTGCCGATCTGGCCAGCATGATTAACACTTTTGCGAACGCACCATTTGTTTACTTACCTGTTTTGCTCGCATTCTCAGCTTCGAAGAAATTTGGCGGTAACCCGTTCCTTGGCGCAGCTCTTGGTATGTTGATGGTTCACCCAGACCTACTTAACGGCTGGGGCTTTGGCGGCGCAGCGGTATCGGGCACGATCCCAACTTGGAACATCTTAGGCTTTGAGATCCAAAAAGTCGGTTACCAAGGATCCGTGTTACCTGTGCTCGTGTCCGCGTTCATCCTTGCTAAAGTGGAAAATGGTCTGCGCAAGTTTATTCCATCTGTATTAGATAACTTACTAACGCCGATGCTTGCCATCTTTATCACTGGCTTCTTAACCTTTACGGTTGTCGGTCCATTCACTCGTGATATTGGCTTCCTACTTGGTGATGGTCTTAACTGGCTATATGACTCAGCAGGTTTTGTCGGTGGTGCGCTATTTGGCTTCATCTACGCACCGTTTGTTATTACTGGTATGCACCACAGCTTTATTGCTATCGAGACCCAGCTTCTGGCCGATATCGCAATCACCGGTGGTACGTTCATTTTCCCTATCGCGGCAATGTCTAACATTGCGCAGGGCGGTGCAGCACTAGCGGTAGGCTTTACCACTAAAGATATCAAGCTTAAAGGGATTGCCATGCCTTCTGGCGTGACAGCGCTATTGGGTATCACAGAGCCAGCAATGTTTGGTGTTAACCTAAAACTGCGCTACCCGTTCATCGCCGCTATCATCGGTGCGGCAATCTCAAGTGCTTTCATCACTATGTTTAACGTGAAAGCACAAGCACTAGGCGCAGCTGGTCTGCCAGGTATCATCTCAATTCGTCCAGAGAACATCGGCTACTACATCGCAGGTATGGCAATGTCTTTCGCTATCGCGTTTGGTCTGACGATTGTTCTAGGTATGCGCAACAAGCAAACCGCTGGCAATCAAACCGAGGCGTCGGCTTAGTAATCTCCTATTTGCCCTGTAAAGATAGACCCCCTACTACCCCAAAGGCTCACACATTGTGAGCCTTTTCTTCTTCCCACCAGCGCTCTTGGTTACTCACTTCCAACTCACTAAGTAACACCTTTTCGCCAATCTTGGGACATAGGAAATCGACTCCCAAACGCTTTGCTTCTTTCTCCGCTCTCAGCAGCGGGTCATTCCAAACATGGAAAGAGAGATCAAACGTAGTGTTGTGGATAGGCAGCATCACCGCCCCTTGGACATCCAAGTGCGCTTGAACACTTTGCTCTGGAAACATATGAATGTCAGCCCAATTCTCATCGTAGGCTCCGGTTTCCATAAGCGTCAGATCAAAAGGTCCGTAACGCTCACCAATTTGCTTGAATCCGTCGAAATACCCCGAATCACCACTGAAATAGATCTTAGATCCTTGCCCTAAAATAGCCCAGCTTCCCCACAGTGAACTGTCGCGCTGTTTAAACGAGCGCCCGGAAAAATGCTGCGTCGGCGCAAATGCGAACCGAACCCCACTCACCACCATCGACTGCCACCAATCAAACTCAACGATCTTGTCATCTGGTACGCCCCACTCTATCAAATGACTCGCCACACATTTCGGCACCAAAAACGCGCCGACCTTGCTGTGAAGCTGTTTGATGGTTTGCTTATCCAAATGGTCGTAATGATCGTGACTTATCAAGCACACATCGATGAATGGCAAGTCACTCACCGAAATAGGTAAATGGTGATAACGCTTAGGGCCAGCCCATTCTAGCGGAGAAGCTCGATTGCCCAATACAGGATCAGTCAAGATGGAGAGCTTATCGACTTTCATAAGTACTGAAGAATGCCCTAACCGGTAGACGCAATCGCGGGTCTCCGCACTTACCGCCTGAGAACACATGGTTTCCACCGGAATATCCGGAACTTGAAAATTTAGGATTTTATCGAGATTGAGATAGGAGCGTAATGTCGTGATCGTATCTTTCAACGTCGGGTTATAAAGGGTTTCGGAGTTGGTAAACCGTTGAGGTGTAGTGCTATTGAACTTAGTGTCCGAGAGAAGCGGTAATAGTCGAGTCTTTACATTCCTTGCTAGCGACGCAGGCATAGTGAGCTTCCTATTGAGTCATTGTGCTCCACCAGTGTTGCGAGTTTAAGTGACACTTCAATGCCAATTTGACGAAAGCTATATGTCGATAACATGAAGATACTGACACATTTAATGCCATAAGCTTGCGTTCAAGCTTTGCAGAAAATGAATCAAAAGTACTAGTCCCTAAGAGGCGCTTCGCACTTTATGCAACCTAAGTTATATGGCTACCTACACCGTGCTAGCATCGCTCGATATTTAGTCTATTTTAGAGTTCGAAATGGGAAAGCCCGCCGCGCGAATCGGTGACCATCACCAGTGTCCAGAAACCACAGCTAAAGTCTCCCACATAGGAGGGCCCGTTGCGGCTGGCTCGTCCAGCATCACCATCAATGGTATGCCTGCCGCCCGCAAAGGTGACAAACTGATTTGCGTTGGTCCTCCAGACACAATTAAAGAAGGCTCTTCTTCCGTATTTATCGATGGCAAACCCGCAGCGCGCATGGGAGACGGAACGGCACATGGCGGACAGATTGTTGCAGGCAGCGCAAATGTATTCATCGGCAATGCCGGCAAATCACCTGCCGCCTCATCAAGCTCTGGCAATAAAACAAAGACGTCTGAATCTAAGCAAAGTGAGTCTAAGTCCGAGTCGTCATCAAACTTTCCATCTCAAAGCAGTTCACCCCAAAGCGATTCATCAAAAAACAGTAACCGAGGTTCTAAGACCGAAAATAGCGCATCTAAATCCAATCATGCACTGGAGCAAACGAACACTGCAGCAAGCCCCCAGAACGAACCAGAAGAAGTCGCTCTGCCTATTTCAATTATCCCGATTCGTTATGCTTACGACACCGAGTTTCTCTCCAATCCACCACCTGCGCCATACGCACAAGATAAGCTTAATCGAGTGTTGCCCAAAATTACCCGTCAACTCCGAGATGGCTGGGTCTATGTGTTTGACGAAACTACCAAAGAACTCAAAGAACACCAGATAAATGGCGCAGTCATCAGTAACGGTGGCATTCACTATCCTGAAGGAACGACACTAAGTCTCGCGTTTTCCCTGTTTCAATGGACACCGAGAATTAAAAGCACGCTCAGTGAACAGGCGCATCTTCGAGCTCGGTTTATGCGTCGGATCCGCTGTCAGCAAGCCCCTCAAAAGCATACCAGCAACGAAGAAGGTTTAGATTCACTCGCGGATAATCATGTAGAACATCAATTCGCTCACAGCTCGTCGTCCGCATCGGGACAATCTGACCACCCACTGAATCATGTAAAACCCGCCTTCGACTCAGCACAGTGGTTAGCCAATGCAACAACCCCAGACAAGTTAGTCGTTGCCCTAGATGACCCTTATTCCGACCTTCAAGACCTGACCTACCCCATTCTCAACGATATCAGCAATTATCTCGCTATCACCGAAGGGGATGAACAAACTCAACATAAGTTACATATGGCGGAGGTTGTACGCAACATTGCCCATGTACAGCTCGAGGAGAAGCAGTTTCCTAGTACAGTATCACTAGACAACTATATTGATTTTGAGCAAGACCTCAACGACTACTTTGGCGCGAAATACGCAGAAGAGCTATTGGCGAAAACTAGACCAAACGTCAGTCCATATAAGATGCAAATGACCACAAAAGCACGTGAAAAACTATCGACGAAATGGAACTATACCCCTGATGATCGTCTTTTTTCTAAATGGCAAGCCAAACAATCGCTCGCCAGCAGTGTGGACTGGGCCCGGCTCAATCAGTTCTCTCGCGGCTATTACCAGCAATTTGAAAAGGTTGACGCTCAACTCGCTCTCCATATCGACTTACTCTGCGCACTCATCCGTGAACTCGATATCGACCCAATCTCTATGGGTATAGATAATCAAACCCGTCAAGGTATGTCACATTACCTTGAGTTGACGGATTTGGTGGTATCATCTTTGACCGCCGCCGCTCAACACAGAGAAAAATACCAACAACCGATACAACGTATTCTTAACGAAAAAAATCTACTTTCTTTAGCGCCATATGGCGGTAGCCAACATTTAGCAGCCGCCGTCAAACAGCACTTTGAATATGATCCAATTTTTGTTGGTTTCTCTCAAGTTTCAGATATTCTCAACATAGCCAATAACTTTACAAGCTGGATTGAAATACCCGAGGTTCGCGAGCTAGAACTGATCAACAAACTCAATCAGTCTACTCAAATGGTTTTCGAGGCACTTAAGGCATCGGTTACCAGTTCAATTTCGGATGCCTTTGAACGTCTACTACTTGCAATCTTCCCTATTACAACATCCAAAGGCTCATCACCCAAGCGACTCATTCTAATGTCTCTATGGGGCGCTACCGTCAACCAATTTACCTTAAAAATCAATCGTGAATACCCGCGACTAATGCAAGACGCACGCGCTCAGATCCGTGACAACATCGAACGTAATAAGGCCCTTTTTGATCAAAAAGTAATGCGGCGTGGGCAGTGGGAGAAGTTCTGGAGAGAGCAATTAAAGCGAGAACAAAAGTTCGTTAACTCGTTGAAAAATAGCGAGTTCGTCACTATAGTTAACAACGATCGCGCGACTCAGTTTCGAAACAGAGTGATGGAACAGGCCAAACAAATTTTTTCCTCTACTTACAAAAAAACTAAAGCGAACATCAGTCACAACTATAACTCAGTTGGAGGGTTGAATGCTGCCATCGTCGGCTTAAACCTACTTAACCTTACCCTGAATCTAGACCAGTTAAACACGCTACCAAATGGCAGCCAAGCCCACAAAAAAGCGATGCAAGACACTGGAGTGAGCGCTTTATGGACATTATCGGCAATTGGCGCGGTGACCGAGGCTGCAGCTAAGTATTCATTGAGTCGTAGCTCAAAAGGCATGCTTCAAGAGAGTCTAAGAGATATTACTCAGAGCTACAAAAACTCCGCATCTAAATTAAGCATCAAAATGCTCACGAGAGGATTAGCCGTCGGCTCGGTAGCCGGTGCACTTGCTGGAGCGATTGATGCTTATCGGGATACAATACGAATCTCCGATGGTGATGTTCCTACCTTGACAAAAGCACTTTTTTTTACAAGGGGAACAGCATTTGGCGCGCAGTCATTGGCTTTTGGTACCTATTTTGTGCGAGCATTTATCTTAAATATCAGCTATTCGACGCTCGTTACCTCGTTAATTGCATCGACTATGTTTTGGGCCCCCATAGTAATACTAGTAGCTAGCTTTGCGCTCATCATGCTCGAGAAGAGCCCACTGCAAAAGTGGTTACTCCATAGCAGTTGGGGAACCAACCCAAAGAACTGGGGCCCGAAACAAGAGCTGTATAACTACTACAAACTGCTATTGCAACCTAAGGTAGAACTTGTTCAAGTTCACTACACATATGCTCCCGACTATCCCACTTATCCAAATCGCGCCCCCATACGCCCAGAGTACAGCATTGTTAAGATACTGATTCCAGACGATTCGCCTCCCATGGCTCTGAGCTTAAAAAGCGGTGGTCAAATTGCTCTAGGGGAGTACATACGGCAAAAACAACATCGTTACTATCAGTTTCGCGTCTACAGTTCATCGCATAGAGCCATCATGCAGCTGTGTTATGAACACGACCAGAACCTGAGCTACTTAATCACACTAAGTGATCACGAACATATTACAGTAGCACACAATGAACACCCACCTAAGCATGATAATGCCCTGATCATAGTAGGTGAATCATAATGTCATCTTTCCAGCAAGCCGCCTGCTACGACTTGACCGTTGACGAGAAAACAAATCGCCTAGCCAAAGCACCTGCCTTCTATAGCTGGACCGTTACCCCTAATAGACCTAGGTGGACTTGGGGGACGGAGGCGGTCTATTTATTAGTATATACAATCGCAAGCCTTTACTTTTTGCAGTCTTTTATAATCAAGGATGACATGTTCCTTTTGTTTGCAGCTTTGTTCCTGTTTCTGTTTGGGATCGCTTTTTCTATGTACTTTCATCACACCGTCCACAAACCATCTACCTATCATTATGAACTTACACACTATGGCGTACGAATGGCCATTAGATGCAATGTCAATGAAGCCTTTTATTCCGCGATACGAATATCGGGCTGGATTGGCTGCGTCGTATGTATTGTAGCCTTTCTGGTGATTGGGCCACTCGCCTTTGCTGGCGCCGCCGCTGGCGCATTAATGGCTCCGAAATTTACCCAAGTACGCAAAGTCACTCGTCATGACGCGTTTTTGATAGACAACAACATTAACTTTAAATACCTACGCCGAGATTGGAGTATTTCCACCCACCCATACTCCCCTGAGGGGTTAGACTGGCATACCTATATAGAACACCGAAGTCGACATGAGTTCTACATTCAACCAAGAAAGCTCTATCAGCTTATCACGCATCTAAAAATGGCAACCAACGTTGTCGAATCCCGAGAGGTTTACACCCAAGAAGACCTCAGACGGATCTTCTGTTGGGACGACTTCCAAAAATCAGAAAGCAATGACCATGAACATAAAACGACTCAATAGCCCTGTCACTTCAAGTTACACAGCTAACGCTGGGGTCATTCGCACTCAACAACCTAGTCACTTTTTAACCGTTGATGAAAAGACGCAGCGCCTTATTAAAGCACCAGCTATCTATTTCTGGACAGTTACGCCACCCAGATATAAGTGGTTATGGGTGACAGAAGCTGTCATTTCGTTGATATGCACCACCGTTAGCTTAATCATTGTATTAAGCCAGATAATGGAAGCTAAAGAGGTACATTGGTACGGTGCTGGTGTGTTTTTCTTTGGCGGTAACGCCCTAGCTCTGTATTTCCGTTATGCAGTTCACAAACCATCCACCTATCACTATGAACTTACACACTATGGCGTACGAATGACCATTAAATGCAATGTCAATGAAGCCTTTTATTCCGCGATACGAATATCGGGCTGGATTGGCTGCGTCGTATGTATTGCAGCCTTTCTGGTAATTGGACCGCTCGCCTTTGCTGGCGCCGCTGCTGGCGCATTAATGGCTCCGAAATTTACCAAAGTACGCAAAGTCACTCGTCATGACGCGTTTTTGATAGACAGCAACATTAACTTTAAATATCTACGCCGAGATTGGAATATTTCTACCAATCCACGTTGTGATGACGGCTCTGATTTTAACGCATACCTCGCTCACCGCAGCCGGTATGAATTCTATATTCAACCCCGAAAACTATATCAACTCATCACCTACATAAAATTGGCAACCAATGTTGTTGAATTTAGAGAGGTATATACCCTTGATGACCTCAGAGAGTAATAGATTTGAATGTTTCGTCATAATTTACGTTCGGAATTTTCTCAAAGAGAAAAAGGTAAGACTTCTTCTTGATTAGAATATCTTCAGTGCTAATTTCAAATAGCCCAGAAATTGACAGTTAAGATACAATATATTTATCTCGAGAGATAGAGTAATGACTTTAAACGCAAATGATGATTCCGACCTAGCAACTGCAACTGCAACTGCAACTGAAACTGAAACTGAAACTGAAACTGAAACTGAAACTGAAACTATAGATAGTAAACTGATGGCGCTTGAAGAAGCCAAACCGATTTTCTCCTGGACAGTAACTCCTGTCCGCGCAACCTACGATTACATCTTTGTCGGATTTTTCGTTTGTGTTGCAGTTTTTGTAGGCCTGTACATGTTTATTAATAACGCATCAATATGGATAGTGCTGTTTATCACTCTATCTTGCTCACTCATACCTATATCTTCTCTATTTACTATGTTCCAACCTTGCACCTATCGTTTTGAACTGACTGAATACGGCATTCGAATAGCAAAGACAGACAACGCACCAGAGTTCTTCTACTCCGCCACCCGCAAAGCCGCTTGGATAGGGTGTATAGCATGTGTCATCGCCTTTTTCGCGATTGGCCCATTGGCTTTTGCTGGTGGCGCAGCATTTGCTCTAATGGCTCCGAAATTCACTCAGTTTCGCAGATGTACTATTCGAAAGAATTTCTTTCTCCATAGCGCTGTATCATTGAGGTACTATCGTGAAGCTTGGCGTCTATCCATCAGACCCCATTATCCAACAGAAACCCGATACTCCGTTTACTACAATCATGCTTCCCCTTTCGATTTTTACATTGAGCCACGCAAACTCTACTTACTAGTAACAGCATTAAAGAGTGTTACCTCGGTTAAGGAGGTGGTTGGTGTCTCTCAAAATTGCGAACTTTTTCCTATCCATAACTTCGTCGATGAACACGAGTAATAATAAACACTATGAATCACTCTATTATTCATGTACGACCTTTAAATGAACTTAATTAAATAAACTAGAGATAGTACACAAGAATAAGCACTAAGAAGAATAAAAAGTACTAGTCCCTAAGAGGCACTTCGTACTTTATAAAACCTAACGTATATTACTACCTACACTGTGCTAACATCGTTCGATATTTAAGCTATTTTACAGTTCGAAATGGGAAAAACCAGCCGGGCGAATTGGTGATAATCATCAGTAGCGGAGGCATCCAATACTCGGAAAGAACCACACTGAGTTTGGCATTCTCCCTGTTTCAATGGACACCACGGTTAAAATACATGCTTAATGAACAGGCGTACCTTCGAGCTCGGCTTATACGTCAACTCCACTGTCAATAACACACCAGCGATAATTAGCAGGAGCAACCGATGCAATGGAATTAAGTCAAAATTATATTGATAACCGTTTCACAAAGTTAAAGACAGCGAAAGCGATATACCGCTGGAAAGTTACGCCCCCAAGATTGACTGTAGCAGTACTCTTCGAAGCTATCTTATTGCTAATATTTTTTATACTAAGCCTGATCATGGCTTTCTCAGGAGATGAATTGAGACTAATTCCCGCTTTTCTATTTTTCGTTTTTGGCATCTCATTAACCCTACTCTTCCGTTATGCAGAAAATCAACCAAGAACCTACGAATTTGAACTAACTGAGTTTGGTATACGTTTTTCGATTCACGATAACGCACCTGAATTCATTTATAGATCTACTCGATACGCTGCATGGTTCGGATGTTTTCTGTGTATTGTCGCTTTTCTTACCATTGGACCTTTAGCTTTTGTTGGAGGAGCGGCATTTGCCTTAGCGGCGCCAAAATTTACTCAGTTTAAAAAACCCGTTCATCACCATTTATTCTTAGTTCACCGTTATATTGACTTTCGTTACTACCGGAAGCAATGGCGTGTTTCTACACAGCCTAACTATCCAATGGAACAAGACTGGAATATGATATCAGCTCACCGCTCTCTTCAAGACCTTTATATTGAGCCGAGGAAGCTGTATCAGTTAATAACATACTTAAAGTTCAACTCTAATCTTATCACTTCGGCAGAGTCATATAGCTTCGAGGAGGTTAGAAATTTCCTTTCTTATGAGGAATTTGAAAAATTGAGTGCCAAGCAGAAAAATGAAGGGCACCATTATTCCTAGCGAAGAAACCCTCTGCTCAAATACAAGACGCCACATTAGCGAGAATATAATGTACAACAAAATTCTAGGGAATAACATTACCAAGCAAGAAGCATTAAACGAAGCAAATTCAATACTCACATGGGTGGTAATTCCAGAGCGAGTAACAAGCGATTATATTTTAGTTGGTTTTTTTCTATGTATTCCCGCCTTTGCTGCCGTGTATATGTTTTTGAATGATGCCCCAACTGTATTACTACTATTTATTACAGTTGGACTTATACTCGTTTGTATCTTTCCTCACTTTACGATGCTAAAACCTCAAATATATCGTTTTGAGCTTACGAAACTCGGTGTCAGAATAGGTATCACGGACAACGCACACGAAATATTTTACTCAGCAACCCGTAAAGCCGCTTGGGTTGGGTGTGTTGCATGCGTCATTGCCTTTTTTGCTATTGGCCCATTGGCTTTCGCCGGTGGTGCCGCATTTGCTTTAATGGCTCCGAAATTCACTCAGTTTCGTAGACGTACTATTCGAAAAGATTTCTTTCTCCATCGCACTGTATCATTGAGATACCATCGTGAAGCGTGGCGTCTATCCATCAGACCCCATTATCCAACAGAAACCCGATACTCCGTTTACTACAACCATGCCTCCCCAGTCGAGTTTTACATTGAGCCACGCAAACTCTACTTACTTGTAACAGCATTAAAGAGTGTTACCTCCGTTAGAGAGGTCGTTGATGTCTCTCAAAATTGCGAACTTTTCCCAATCTATGATCTCGTCGAAGGGCATGAACAATTATAAAAATAGAAATCACATCATTATAAAATAAAGGGCTTTCCAGTGAACCTAGTAAAATGCGAAGAACCAAATATAAAACTAGCAAAGCAAGAACAAGCAGCAGCTAAAGTAAAAGACTCACTAGTAATATATTGTTGGACAACAACTCCTCCAAGAAGAAAACTGGAACTAATTGGAGAGTTTATTTTTTTAGTAGTCTTTATTATCATTGGGATAATCATTGCTTTCAAAGACCATGAGTACGCTATTCTCTATGGTATGGCATTCACTAGCTGGGGAACACTCCTAGTATACTTTTTACACCACATCATCAATCAACCCAAGACATATAATTTTAGCCTCAGCAGTCATGGCATATATGCCTCTGTACATGAAAATATACCAGATAGAATATACTCCATAACTAGATCACTGGCTCGACTTGGCATTTTAATCTGTATTATAGCTCTATTTTCAATTGGTCCCATGGCATTTTTAGGGGGAGCTGCATTTTCCTTGCTGGCTCCAAAATATAGTAAACTTCACAAAACCAGAAGACATTTCTATTTCCCAATACATAGGTATATAGACTTTCTCTTTTATCGACAGGAGTGGCGAATTTCTATCCACACCAATTACCCTGCAGAGAAAGACTGGGAAATACATTATGCTTACCGCTGCCCTCAAGAGTTATTTATCGAACCCAGAAAGCTTTACCAACTTATCACTTATCTAAAAACCAACTTTAATATTATAACCGCCAAGGAGGTTCACAGCTTCAAAGATGTCACCTCGTTTATTAGCCGAAGTGAGATCGATGATTTAAATAAAGGCTTATCCAATCAATTCAAACCCAATCATTAGAGAGCAAGCAATGTACAGCCCAAACTTCAAGATAAATAAACTAAGACAATTCAATATAACTAATCAAAAAGACAGTGCCAGACAAAAAAGATTAAACGAAGCCGAATCAATTTTTACATGGACAGTAACCCCTAGACGTGTGACTAGCGACTATATTATTATCGGATTTTTTGTCTGTCTATCTATTTCTGCTGGTTTGTATTTATATATTAACGATGTATCAATAGGCTTTGCGTTATTTTCCACCACTTTATGGCTTCTCATCTGCCTCTTTAGTTACTCTACTACGCTCAAACCTCAAACCTATGACTTTGAACTCACGAAACACGGAGTGCGGATTGGCACTACGGACAACGCACATGAGATATTCTACTCTGCCACCCGAAAAGCAGCTTGGATAGGATGTATTGCATGTGTCATCGCCTTTTTCGCGATTGGCCCATTGGCTTTTGCGGGTGGAGCGGCATTCGCTTTAATGGCACCTAAGTTTACTCAGTTTAAAAGACAAACCGTGTATAGCTCTTTCCATTTCCATGAAGTTGTCTCATTCAAATACCATCGTAAATCTTGGTACATGTCGATCCATCCTCACTTCCCGACTGAGACACGACAGTCCGTGTACTACGATCATATGTCACCGTACTACTTTTTTATTGAACCCAATAAGCTATACCTTTTTATCTCAGCACTTAAAACCGTTACTTCAATTAAGGAAGTCAAAGAAGTAGAGAGTCTTGATGAACTAAGACCTCTCCCTGACTTCCCTACAAACTCTGGATGATGAGAAACTAAGCTTACTTCGCAAAGCGCGTATATAGTTAAAACATCCCCGCAACACCATGCGAGATGATTATGAAAGAGTTAAAGCAAATACAATGGCCCGAGTACTTTCACCCCAAAAATGCGCCGGTTCATGTGAGAAACGAGAAAATTGTGCCGACAGACTGTGAGCAGGTGTGGTCTTGGATTGTTCGCGCCCCCTGTTGGCCGAACTGGCAGCATCGTAAGACACTAGTGCAGATTGTAAAAGGTGACAGCAATGAGCTACACAAAGGGACCGTATTTATCTGGGTGACGAAGACCATGCGGTTTGAATGCACCGTCGTTGAGTACGAGCCGTTTGAACGTATTGCGTGGCGAGGGAAAACAGGTGGGGTCGATATGTACCACGCTTGGCTGATTACTCCTTGTACCCAAGGGTGTCACATTGTCACCGAGTCAACGCAACGCGGTGGTTTTCGCTGGCTCACAGGTCTGTTTGTTAAGAAGCAGCTCGATGCCTACCACCAGCATTGGTTGGAAACACTGGCGGCCCAAAAGAAAAGTTAATTAGAAATGGGAGACGGAGAGTCTCGTTTCTATAGCGTTTTCAGCATCCACACATCACAGCCATTGTGCAACGTACCCGGATAAGGTTTCGACAGGTGCTCAAAGCCAGCAAGCTCATAAAGCTTGATAGCCGCCGCCATTGAACTTAGCGTATCAAGGTAACAGCTTTGGTAGCCCTGCTGCTTAGCGAACGCCAGACATTGCTCCGTGAGCTTTTTCCCCAATCCAAGTCCGCGACTTTTCGGCAGCAAAAATAGCTTCTTCAACTCACAAACCCCAGCGTGCTCACCAAACGGAGCGATACCACCGCCACCGACCACTTCGCCATCCACTAAAGCAACCAAATAGAGGCTTCCCGCTTTTTCATGGTAGTGCTCACTCATCGCCAACACTTCAGGATCGGATGGACCAAAACCATCACCAATCGCACCATATTCTGCACCAACCTTTTTGATCACATCACACAGCGCGTGATCATGCTCTGCGGCCACTTTTACTACTTGTACATCCATTGCGTTTTCCATTGTGATTGAGAGAGGATCGACGATACTCATCTGAGTAATATATCTTATGAACAATTCTCTGTTTAGCTAATGTTGGCAACGAGTTAGGATTTACTACAGATTTTGATAGGCCGTGACCATGAATAGCACTGTTACCCTTTCCTTTGCCGCAATGACGGCTTTTGCATTCAACTCACTACTGTGTCGCCTAGCACTTGGCAGTGATGCTATCGACCCGGTGAGTTTTACTTCAATTCGACTTGTCAGCGGAGCCGCGACACTTATTGTTCTTAGCACCTTGATTGCTCGTCGGCAAATACCTCAAACACTAAGTGCGTCGATTCCATTGAAACAATCTTTAGCACTAGGGGCTACTTTGTTTGGTTATGCGCTACTCTTTTCTCTAGCGTACATTACTTTAGATACTGGCACCGGGGCCCTGATCTTATTCGGTACCGTACAGTTTGCGCTTATCATCCACCATCGACTTACCGGACATACACTCACCCCACTCGAAATGCTCGGCATGTTCGTCGCCGTTGGCGGTTTTATCTTGCTACTGCTACCGGGGGCTGCTCAGCCATCCTGGTTAGGAGCAAGTCTTATGCTGGCCTCTGGGCTCTGTTGGAGTGGTTTTACGTTACTGGGTAAGCAAGTGAGTTCACCAATTCTGGCAACGAAGCAAGGTTTCATCGTCGCCAGTGTGATGGTTTTAGCTTTGGCGATATTTAGCCAGGTGTTGTTCACTTCACCGAGTACATTCTCTGTATCCGGCATCTTATATGCCCTGCTTTCTGGCGTCATCGCTTCTGGGCTCGGTTATTATCTTTGGTATCGTCTGCTACCGAGCATAGACGTACTGCAAGCATCATTGATGCAACTGAGCGTGCCTGCAATCGCGATGTTTCTTGGATGGGGGTTGCTAGCAGAAGCGCCGTCTTACCTGTCATTGCTGGCAACTGCATTAATTTTGTCAGGCATCGCCCTAACGACATGGGCTAAGTCTCGCTCCGCTGTGGAAGTCACTAAATAGCCATTTATACTAATCAACTATAGATACTAAACAACAATGAATACCAAATAGAAATCTAGATAAGATACAAAACCTTAATTGGTATCTGGGCGCAATCTGCACTAACTTATAGCCAATATAACTTAGTCCGAACTGCCTATTGAGATGCCAATGAGAACTCTATTATTACTCACCCTTGCCTCCTTACTTCCGGTTGCCACCACATTCGCAGCCAGCGATGACGCTGTAGCGACAGCCAGCACCGCTCAAACGTCTGATAATGAGGCTGAACAGCCTCTCGTAAACATAAATATGATGTTGGATCTCGACGGCATCGAACAGTCAATAAACCGCTCCAGTGTTGCTATTGATAACCTAGCAACGTCGCTGACTCTACTGTCACAAAATGAAAGTCTGAACGAAGAGCAGCGTCAAGTGTTAGTCGATACTATGGATAACATTAATGAGTTAACCGAGATGTCCAAATCGTCTCTGGCGGCGCTGCCTGGAGCGCTAGAACAGTCTCAGAACTCCATCGCCAACAGCACAAAAAAGTTCGCTTATGATGTTCGTTTTAACGTACTACTACTGTTAGCACTGTTAGTGCTGTCCATTGTATTGGCATTAGTGGCGGCATACTGGTTATTGCTGCGCCCAATGCAAGGTACCATCTTGAACGCGACACGCAACGTTTCCAAAATGGCGTCGGCGATTCATAAAACCGCCGAATCTCTTGAAACGACGACCGAAAACCAAAAAATCATCACGCAGCACCTGCATGAGTCTGAGTCTCTCCCTACTCAGCCAGCAGACCAAACATCACGCAACTGAGGCCAACCCCAAGAGGTGATCTCAACGCCTTTTATCACACCTTCAAAGCTCAATGTTTGCCTATGGTGGAACATTGGGCTTATCACCCCTTCATGGATCAACATAGAACCAAATGGCTCTAGCTCAGTAAGATAATCTTTGGCCTCGCAATGAGCACGGATCTGGTTGATCTCTTTAATGAGCCAAGCACTCAGATCTTCACCAATCGTTGTATGAAGAACAGGATCACTTAAAAAGAATAAGAGCGCCGAAACCTGATAATTGTCATCGAGGTTGAGACTACTCAGCACTAACTCTTCTTCAAACCCTTGGTTGAATGACTTATCAATAAACTCATCAAAGCTATAGTCATTCAGGATTACCTCTACCCCTTGCTGTTGTAGAAGCCGCTTCATCGCCTTAGCACCACGAGTGATCCCAGGGTGATGATAGAAAGCAATATTCAGCGTATCGGGTAGCATTACAGTCTTAGAGCTCAGACGTTTAATCGGCTGCCAAAAAGGGAAGAAGTTGGTCGCATTTTGAGCGCCAAACTTCTGGTCATCCCGTTGCAGTTGCTTCCAAATTTGTTCTCCACTAAGAGTGTGGCTTAACCAACGACGTTGCTCATGATTCAGATTGGTATTACGCTGATTAAAAATCATGAACATACACCCATGTTCGATACGAGCTCTTGAATCTGTACTCACCTCACTTTTACCTTCGCCCGCTAAATAGTCGAGCTCTGGATGTGAAATTATGGGTGTTGCTTCATGGCCCACACGGTCGGTGACCGTATGATTGCAACCGGAGGATTGTTCCGAAAACAGATCCTTCTTAAGCGACCATATCGATACCTGATCAGTCAAAGCTCGCAAGCCGTGGTAGCGTTCATTGGCGGTCAGTTCCATTTTGTCCGGTGTATGTTCAGCCAACGAAAATACGCCGCAGCCTATCACAGGCTTTGGTGTAGAGTTCGATGCCGAGTTAAATGACTCACTCGGTTCAATGGAATATTTAAGGTCGGTAAGCAGTGCTGCAAACCCTTTGTCTTGCCGCGCCAACGTTACCTCGAGAGTATTCTCTCCCACCGCTACGATACTCACCACATGATCCAGCTCATTTCGAAAGTAAGGCAACGTTTGTGCGTAAGCTAAACTTTCCGACACCGCTTGTGCGTCCACGCGGCTGCCATTGTGGAAATAAACCGATGGGCGAAGGTAGAATCGCCAGACGTGAAAGTTTTGCTCAGCCTCCCAATGATGAGCAATATCCGCGACAACGTCTCCTTGCTCATTTAGCGTCACTAACCCAGCGTGTACCTGACGAATCAAAAACCGCTCACTGTTGCGATGTGGCCGACTCGGCGATAACACAGTAAATGGACGGTTGTAAGTCAACTGCACTCTCACTTTGCCTTCAGAAACCTGCGCACCGGCGTTTTGTCGCAACAATTGGCCAAACGCAACTTGGTCATGATCCAGAAATTCTAACGCCTTATCGTATTGACTCGACTTCACCCAGCCCGATGCCACATCTCGTTTGACCTCTTCATCATTTATCGTACGAATTAGCGTTGAGCGTTGATTGCGCCCAACTCTTGGGATCCAAGATATCCAGCGCTTTTCAGTCATCATTTTGAGGATTGATCTAGTGTGGCGAGGGCTGGCGAACAGCATCTCTGACACCTGTCCTAAAGTCACCGCGTACTCTTTGCCCAGTTCCAAGTCTAACAGGCGCTGATAATAGCGATACAGGTTAATAGATTCCAATAATAGGTACTCCAAATGAAAAGGGGCGTTCCTCATTTTAGCTATAAATGAAGTTTTTGGCGATTAAGTCGATACAAAACTCCAATTAAGGCACCAAACTACCTCTAATCGATCTGTTTTTAGTTTCCCTATAAAAACTCATACTAGGCACATGTTCAAAGACAAGTACAGCCGGAGCCCCCAAATGAAAACCAATCGCCAAGCAAAGCCAGCACACCCATTGACAACCTATTACTTGAACCAGATAGCCAATCAAAAACGGCGTCCTCGCTGGCAAACTGAAGCGCTAATTCAACTAGCCAAAACTTGTCAGTTCCTTAAATAAATCGAATTGCGATAGCTGGAGGAAGCATGTTTATGCTCCCCCCCCCAATTAAACATTTCTATTTCCCCGGCTATCGCTCCTTCAAAACAACTATTCACACCAAACCACCCAGACAAGAAAAGTCTGACACCCGGTCAACAATTCAACCGCCCGAAAATCACCTGCGTCTACTCACAGCAAAAGACCTCGGGGACAACGAGCTTCATAGCAATCAAACAGTTAGCCAATGTTCACGTTATTTAGTGTTTTCGTGACAGGTTCACTGAAGCAATTTGCCCACAGATTGACATCTTTGTTCACACATATCTGTCCATTGGCGAAAAATCAACGTGCTAAACTATGCGTCCTTTTCACTCACCCATTACGAACATGTCTTTCACACAACGTGTTGCAATCACGGCCTCTGTTGGCTTGTCGACGTTAATGCTAACGCCAATTTCAAGCGCTACTGGGCTTAATTTTTGGGAATCGTCCACCTCTAACAGTGCTCTTGCCAGTGCAAACGGTGCATCTGCGGTCGACGCCAGTATTTTGGCGACAGCGCCATCAAGTATGACGCAGTTAAAGTCAACTACGGTAACGGCGAGTGTGACTCGCTACCAAGTGGACACCGATTACGACATTTTGGGAACCAAATCCGCTTACTCCAAAGCCAACCCCATTCCGGCTGGCTTCTTAGTGATACCCCTAGAATCAAACTGGTATGTCGGTTTGGCCGCCTACAGCCGCACCGCAGCGGATATTTCTATTTCAGAGTTCAAACTTCCTCCGCCACTTAACCTGCGTATCTTGGATCAAGCCCGTGTGCGCCCTATTGTGGTCTCCTTTGCCCCAAGCGTAGCGTACAAAATGGGGGATGTGAGTCTCGGTGTGACTGTCGAGTATCAATACGCTGACTACCTTCTTGAACGCAATGACTGCAATTTCTGGGGCAAATGCAGCCTAGAAACGACAGAAGGAAATACCAATGGTTGGAGCGGTGCGCTAAGCGTCACATGGCAAGCTAACTCGTGGTTAACACTGGCAGCTACACATAGACTAGCGAGCGATTTCGGGGACAGTAATATTCAGTTTGACCTGCCATCCATAACCAGCGTCTACGGCACCATCGCAATCACTGACAACTGGTCTTGGCATAACACCTTCAGCTTGTCGCGTTGGGATGGACAAGGTGTGACTTATGCTGATTACAGCGATCCTATCCAACTACTCAAGGGATCTCGTCATAGCAAACGTTATGCAACATCGATGGAGTACAGAATTGGTAATTTGGCGCTGCGTGGTGGTGTAAGCATCGATGAAGCGATTGATACATTTGGCGGGGAAGATATGCGTTATCGCCTGGGTGCCGCTTATTCTTTCAGTGAACATCTAACTGTGGATTTAAGCGGTTTCAGTGAACATTACGCGAGAAAGAACGTGAAAGTGACAGACGATCTTCAAGTGGACGTGCTCAATCAAGGCTACGGCATCAGCCTGGGCATGACTTATCGTTACTAGGTTCGGTTAATGAAGACAAGTGCTCTGCTATCCAGAGCACTTGCTTTGTGAAGTGATTCGCTCTTAGTTACCAGCGAATATAGATTGGGGTGCCAATTTTTACCAAAGACACAAGTTCATCCATCTCCTCATTGGTAATCGCGATGCAGCCATTGGTCCAATCAAAGCTCTGCACAAACTGAGGGGCACGGTGATCACCGTTTTTTAGGCCATGGATCTTAATGTTGCCACCTGGACTCACACCCAGGCTATCTGCACGTTTTCTGTCTCTTAGGTTGGGATAACTGATGTGCATTGAACGATAGAAGGCCGAATCATCCATAACAAAATCTAGATAATACTTTCCCTCAGGGGTGCGATTGTCACCTTCTTGAATTTTGTGACCGCGCGGGCTCTTACCCAATGCAATCCGATACTCGCGAACCACAACATCGCCATCCATCAGATACATTCTTCTAAGAGATTTTTTTACTTCAACCCGATCAACCACCGTGACTTTCTCAAGCTCAAAAGCTTGTGATTGCGCTGGCAACGCGATAACCATAAACAAAACCAATAACCACTTATACATCAGTTTTTCCTCTTGTGCCTCTTGATCGGCATCTGCTGCGGGAGGCAGATTCTACCCCTTAGCCTCCATGGTTCCAACGAAAAATCTCACCATGAAGATTCAGTATCCGCGCTATTTTCTGTAAGCAACTGAATACAGTATAAGAACAAATTCAACCGACTTTTTTGTTGCTATATAACAACACTGTTTTCATTAAATCTCCATATATCAACAATAATAAATTTACTAAACTAGTCAGCAACTTCACAAAGAAGTCCAAACGATAGTTAAGGTGAACACATGAAAAAGCTCGTTGTTATTACAGGTGCCAGCTCTGGTATTGGTGAGGCCATTGCGCGCCGTCTAAGTGCTGCAGGCCACCCGCTACTACTACTCGCGCGTCGCGTTGATAAACTGGAAGCACTGCAATTACCCAACGTATTGTGTGAAAAAGTGGACATTACCGACAAAGCCACTTTCGAAGCTGCGATTCAAAAAGCAGAGCAAGCCTTCGGCCCTGCAGATGCGCTCATCAATAACGCGGGAGTCATGCTGCTGGGACAGATCGATAGTCAAGATGCGTCAGAATGGAAGACCATGTTTGATGTGAATGTGCTTGGCCTTCTCAATGGCATGCAAGCGGTATTGGCCCCAATGAAAGCACGTAACACGGGGACCATCATCAACATCAGCTCTATCGCTGGTCGTAAAACTTTTGGCAATCATGCTGCTTACTGCGGCACCAAGTTTGCGGTACATGCCATTTCAGAAAATGTACGTGAAGAAGTCGCTGAGTCAGACGTACGCGTTGTTACCATCGCACCGGGTGCTGTCGAGACGGAACTGCTGTCACACACCACTTCTCAAGAAATCAAAGATGGATATGACCAATGGAAAGAGGTCATGGGTGGCGTGCTTGCTGCAGATGACGTCGCTAGAGCGGTTGAATTCGCCTATGCGCAACCTCAAAACGTGTGTATTCGAGAGATAGTTCTCGCTCCTACTCGTCAGCAGCCATAAACCTGCAATTTTACCGTCAGGCGATACTCAGAAGTATCGCCTTTTTTATTGCATTTCATTAGACATTCACACCAAAAATAATTAAATTTATCTGACTGGAACGCACTAAATAAAACATTAGTAACGCACTCAATAAAATTATTACAAATCGTTTAGTTTGTAAGCAGTTGTAATTCTATGACGCACTCGATTTTTACAGAACATAGTGACGTTATCTTCATTATTAGTAGCGTTGTCTCGCAATTTACTTCTCTGTGCTGGCGTAAAATATCGTTAGTCAATAACGCTTCCTGATTAAAGGAGAAGTAAAATGGATAAAATTATCAACACCTTAGGGTTATGTATTATCGCAAGTAAGTATGCAGTTGTGCTCTTAATGGCGGGGATCACATTCAGTACTGGTGTGGTCGCAGCAGAGCTACTATGCACAGGGATGGAAAACTCTGATTGAGTGTTTGTAGGGAATATATTGCGACAAACCTCTATTTAACCTTTTCGTTGCTTTATATTTTATTGGGGAGCATTAGCTCTAATGCCGATCAGTTAAACATTAATCGGCAGATCAATTGAATGATCCCACCAGTGTGTAAAAATCCGATAGACCCTGTTTATCGGATTTTTTTATGCACGTTTCTCAAGCCCTCGACATCATCAACAACTACAAACCAAATCAAGTTGAAACTCTCGCAGACCTCTTACCTATTGAACTCATCAAAGAAGCCTATGAACTGACAGATACTGTCACCCTTAGAAAACGAAAACTGACTTTGGAATCGATGGCATGGCTGTTAGTTGGAATGGCTATCTATAACGACAAGTCTATGGCTGATATCGTAAATATGCTCGACATTGTTGACCGTTCGGGTAAGCCGTTTGTTGCTCCAAGCGCACTAACACAGCGCAGAAAAAGTCTCGGTGAATCTGCCGCTAAAGCTCTTTTTGAGTGTACTCAAAGCCATTGGTTCGCACACGCTAACCTTCCAAATTGGAATGGGCTTACGTTGTTAGGTGTCGACGGGGTCTTGTGGCGCACTGAAGACACGGAAGATAACGCTAGCGCTTTTGCCAAGCCCACCAATCGAGACGGTATAGAAACGCAGTATCCACAGGTTCGCATGGTATGTCAGATGGAATTAAGCAGTCATTTAATCACAGGCAGTGCCTTTGACTGTTATAGCGTCAATGAAATGAAGTTAGCAGAACAACTCATAGAAACAACGCCTGATAATAGCTTAACGCTCTTCGATAAAGGCTTTTACTCTCTTGGTTTACTGGATGCATGGAGCTCACAGGGGCTCAATCGACATTGGCTTATCCCGATGAAGAAAGGTCTAAATTATGAGGTCGTTCAGTCTCTTGGCCGACAAGACAAACTAATAAAGCTGAAGAGCAATCCGCAAGCGCGTAAGAAATGGCCGAAGTTAGGACAAGAGGTTGTTGTACGTTTAATCACGAGAGTCAAAGACGGCAAGCAATACGATGTTCTCACTTCAATGCTTGACCCTATGCTTTATCCAAAAGCAGATATTGTAGGTTTATATGGGTATCGTTGGGAAATTGAACTCGGCTACAGGGAGCAAAAACAATATATGCTAGGGAATCGCCTTACGCTGCGCAGCCGACTCCCAGAGCTCGTTAAACAAGAACTCTGGGGGATATTACTGACATACAACTTAGTCAGGTATCAAATGGTTCAGATGTGTAACACATTGAATGGCGACTACTTACCATACCAACTTAGCTTCAATGGAGCATTAGCTCACATCATGCGCCTGATAGTGGGGCTTCCATACTCGTCACCAGGAGCAATACCGAGGCAACTCCAAAACTTCTACTCAATGAGCGAGAGCCTAATACTTGAGCCTAGGCGGGAAAGATCCTTCCCAAGGGTAGTGAAGAAAAAGCCAAGCCGATACCCGAGAAAAAACAATGCCGCTCACCTTAAGTGAACGGCATTAGAGCATTAGCTCCCCTTTTTTTATATCATTTTCCTACAGCTTACCAATAAAATATAGCGCATATTGGCCTCCAACCATCACTGTTCTCACAAAGCAAGATTTCTCATCAACTCACAGTGCCTCTTGCACCAAGTTGCGGGTACAATAGCCACTTCTCGCTCTGTTGTTTGAAAAGGACAATTCATGTTCGCTGATTGGTTCAGCCACACCTCACTTATCGCAATGCTGCTGATTTTTGTTGGCTCCTACGTGCAAACCGCTATCGGGTTTGGTCTGGCGATTGTCGCCGCGCCGTTATTGTTTCAGGTATCTCCAGATTACGTTCCTGCTCCCATCTGCTTGGTTGCGCTGTTCATCTCTTTACTCAATGCGATGAAGCACCGCAGCAGTATAGCCATCGGCGGACTTAAAATGGCCATCATCGGACGTGTTCCTGGTTCCATCGCTGGTGCAGCGCTACTGCTTTATGTGTCGACACAAGTACTCTCATTGTGGCTAGGGCTACTGGTAGTCTTTGCCGTTATTGTTAGCTTACTTCCGGTGCGTATCGAGCCAACGCCAATCAGAATGAGCATTGCAGGCTTTTTCTCTGGCTTCTTTGGTACCAGCAGTGGCATCGGCGGCCCTCCGATGGCATTACTACTCCAGCATCAAGAAGCCAATCAGCTACGGGGAAACTTATCGGCGTTTTTTGTCTTTAGCTCGTTTATCTCGCTCGTAGTGCAAGCACCAATTGGCTTTCTTACCACACACCATCTGTTTATCACGGTGCCATTGATCCCTGCAGCTTGGCTTGGCTATCAATTAGCGAAACTCACCACCGCATCGCTACCAAAAGAGAAAGTCCGTTTAGCAGCACTGGCACTCTGCTCACTAAGTGGCATCACCGCCATTTGGCAAAGTTTCTAATCGCCTCATCCCTGATCTGCAGACACAAAAAAAGGAGCATAAACGCTCCTTTTTCAGTATTTAAGTCATGCAGAATTACGCATGCTTAGTATCAGCTGAGTGACCACTTGATAGCTTCTCACGTGTCACAATCCAAATCGCAACAAATGCTACCGCCGTCAATACACCAATAGCCACTGGCAATGCACTCCAACTGAACTCTTCAACCGTGAAGCCGCTGATCGCACTACCAGTTGCAAAACCGATAGAGATAAAGAACATCATTAGACCTTGAGTATAACCCGCGCCAACACGAGTAAGGCGTGAGGCAACCGCTGGAGAACACATGTCAGTAACAGTGATACCCTGAAGGTAAATAATTACCAATGCCACTGGCAGAATAACGGTTGGGATAAACTGTAGCTCTGCGATGAAGTAAAGCGCAGCAATTACAACAATTGATGCTACAGTACAAAGCTTAAACAGTGCTGTAGGACCAAATTTAGCCGAGAAGCGTTCTGCCGCAACAACGACAATCAAGCCAAGTACCGCAGAGATAGACAGGCTGGTTGCCGATAGCGCTTCCGATACAGTAAAGGCGTTTTTCATCAGGTTCGGGAACTGAGCTTGGAACGCACCTTGCCCAGCACACAGTGCTGCCACTGCAAATAGGAACAAACCAAACTTAGAGAAAATCACTTTAAGAAGATTCACTTTTTCTTGCGCTTCTTCCGCGGCCGCTTTTTCACGAGCTTCCGCCGTGTCTAGTACGCGCTGACCTGCCTCTTTATTGGTTAGGAAAGTAATTACTGACAGTACTGCAACCGTTGCCATCATAGTGTAGAAGCTTGTTTCATAACCAAAGCCACCATCTGTCAGTGCAGCCAATGCGCCACCGCCAAGCAAGGTACCGATGATCGCTGCTTGCGCCATACGACCCAATTTCAGCGCTTCCGTCTTGTTGTCGTAGCCTGCAAACGCAATAAATACAGGGTTAAGCATAAGCAGAGTTGCTGAACCTAAACCAAAGAACACTGAACCAATGGCCATGATATTGAAATCCGTGCCCGCGGCAATGTAGCAGAAGCCAGCAATGATATATGCCACCATACCCAAGAACTGAGCTAGGCGGTGTGCTTTAAATTTGTCTGCAAGCAATCCAATCACAGGAGCAGCAAGACCCGCCACACCAAAGAAGCCCATTGCAAGACCAGCATTCGCAAAGCTGCCTGTACGCTCTGCAACGAAAGCTGGCATGACAATCGGAATGAAAACGAGCTGTACAAAGCCGTAAGCAAGGTGGGCAGAGAACCAAAGTTCGATCCCAAGTTTGTTAAATAGATTTTTTAGCATAACTATTCTGCGCATCCCTCTTGCTAGTCTGATTGCACTGTCTACTCTCAAACCGCAAAATTTCAGCAAGCATCCTTCTGGTAAATACGTAGGCCACCGTGGCCTTTCATTCTGACTGGTATCAAACAAGTACAATAATCCTGCGAGCGACATATTAAATGTTACTTACGATGTAACATTTATTTATGTTATCGACCGAATATATTTCGTTGTTTGTTGATTATTAACTTACTACCAAACTTAAATAATGAAATAGCCTGAATCAATATTTTGAACAAATAGTCATGCTCAATGTCTCAAAATCATAAAGTCTTCTAATTTCAAAAAGCCAATTGTTAACCAAAAGATAATAAAGATAAATAACATGATCAGTTTTGATCCATTACTGTTAAAAGGTGGCGTTTTTTATAGCTTTAGCGACCTATATATAGCAAAACTAGAACAACACCCAACCCAACGCAGTATCGAATAGATAACAAAGCAGCTAATTAATTCGTCTTTTCTTCTCTGAAAAATATACCACAGTAAAATACTTGGGTATTTTACTGTGGTATATTTGAAGTTGAAAAAACAAAATAGAATTAGATTTAAAAGTAATGATTAGAAAATCGATTTATTAGATTTTTGAGGCAAGGGAATATTAAACAAGAAAGTGAACCAGCAATTGCTGGTTCATACAGGTTACAATTTCTTCATGTTTTTAGGACAGGTATCAAGGTGAGTCGTCACCACTAACCCCGCTTCAGTTAAACAGATATTGCCAGGCTCACCCGCATCGTCAGCCAAAGCAAAAAACGAACAAACCGTGCTAAGCACGAAAACCACTAATGACTTCATTGTGAAAACTCCTTACTAAAGCCTTGTTCTACGAGACAATCTCCGTGCCTCGCCTTCATAGCATAGTCAAGGAATGCAAAGACCAGCAAAGAAATAGCACGAATTTACTGTATAAATACACACCAAAAATACAACACCGACCATTCATTCATCAAGCCAATAAGAAGGGGTGAAAATAATCACTCATTAACATTTTTGACATCAGCCATTCAAGACACCAATAACTCTGACCAAACCATTACAAACGACTGTCGGTTTGTTCCTACACTTGGACGATCTTGAAGCGGAAGGAGAGCGCTATGCGACTGAATAAAAGAATACTGGTTTTAATTCTGAGTGCCTTTTTGGTTACAGGTGCTAGTATCTTTGATCTAAACAATTCTCCTAGCCAGCATCAACTTCAGGCTTACGCTAACGTGGTCAAAGACACCTACGAATCCGGGCTATTTTCTCTCTCGCCATATAAACAAGGGCACTTTGGGCTACGTATGTATCGCCAGACACAAGAAGAGAAATACCATACCGCTATTTTGGTCGACCTTGCTAACGTCACTGATCGATTAAATAAAATGGCCGCTGAAGTCACCACACCCAAAGCGATTCGTCAGCATTCGCTTGCTCGCCTCAAAGAATACAAAAAAGGCAAAGATGAACGAAGCCAACGTCGCTATGCTGCAACCAAAGACAATCCTGATTATTTCTACATGGGATTAGACCTTCTCAGGTACCTCGCTAGGTTGCAAGAATATGGCGTCACTCATAAAGCAGACAAAAAGCTCCGCCAAATACTTCGTAGCTATGATTTCAACAGCGTACTGACAGACAAACAGATGATTACGGCTTGGGCTGCGCAACTCGCCAACCAAGCGTACTGGCTAAGGCAGATCGGTGAACAAGATTTGGTCGCAGAATTTACCCAGGCTTTTAAAACAACCTACCCAGACCGTGAAGATTACCGTTTAACCAATCAGCAGTTTGGCAACAAACTCTATGGTATGACACATATCATATTGGCGGATTCGGGTTACTATCAAAGGCCCGTGAGCGAGCAAGAACACCAATGGATTTATGACTACTTTCGCCGCAACATCGACGACATCATCAAACACACTAAAGAAGATATTATCGCCGAAGTCGGGATCAGCTTCTTACTCGCAGGGCTCGATGATGATCCTGTCGTTAAAAAGACCCGTGCGGCGATCGCCCGCGCTATCGATAAAAAACATGGCATGATTCCTTCGGTATCTGGTGATTTTGACTTCGCCTATGGTGAACATCGCAACGTACTGGCGATCATGCTGCTTGACTGGAATCCACCCTACATCGGCCCCAATGTATCGTCGGACCCGAAACTCTTTAAGCGGCTGCCCTATGGTGTTCGACCTGCGGCATAAAGCAAGCCAGCAGATCTATATAGGCGAACGCTTTTGGTTTGAACTACTCACTGGCAGGCTCAAAGTGCCCCGATTGCAAAAACTGCACAATCAACCCTGTGACGTGCGGATCGCGGCGTAGCCTGTCATGTTTAATGTCCACTTCAATAAAGTCCTGCATCCCTTTTAGCTTGGTTGATTCTACCGAGACTAAGCCATCATTGGTCTTTGCAAACATGCCATTAAATACTGGGTAGCTTTGTGTTCCAGCAATCACACCAAAATTGTAATTAGGGAGAGGGAGCCGATTTGGAAAGCTCTCAGGGCTGGTTGTCAGAGACTCTGCAGTCCCCCCGACCAAGGAGAGCATCCAAGTATCAGAAAAGAAGTCAGCGACATCACTGCCATGATTAGGGGTACCAACAAAGACCACATTGCCCATTTGCTCAGAGTGAACAAAGTCTGGATGTTGGGCAAGATAAGAACGAATGACCAGACCACCAAGTGAGTGACCAACAAAATGAATCTTGGCATGATTGGTCACAGGATGACTGGTTGAAACACGATCGGCAGCACTATTCATCAGTGCTTGGCTATCTGCCGACTGCCTAGACGCTTTGAATTCCGAGATACAACGGGAGAGCTCATCGGCACTTTTTGCTAAGGTATTTTCAATTGGCTGACGGAGTGTTGGATAGTCGACCACACACACTTGATAGCCTTGCTCAGCAATGCCATTGGACATGTTTTGCATCGACCAAGCGCTGCGAGCCAACCCATGAACAATGACCACTTGCTCTGCATGGTGGGCAGTGAACGCTTCATCGGTGACATCCATTTCAGGTTTGCTACATCCTACGAGTAATAATGCGGGTACAAGCAGTGCCCATTTCATCCGCCTCATGCTACTTCTCTCCAAACCAGTTACTAACTGTTAGGATATCAAACTGGTATTACCTGCACTAGCAGTGAAGGGGGAGATTTTTGTTCCAAATTACAACATATTACCTAAGCGTAAAATACGTGAAAAACGCCGAAATTAAGCCACTGATATAATAGGCAATTCAATTAAAGAAACTGGAAAACAGCAACAAACTTTCACTCAGCAATCCATTTGCAAACCGGTACACTCAACTGTGGAAGCGAAATCAAAGTGTTGCCGCATCTACGCCATGACTCTAGCGACTCAACTTTCCAACAAGGCCGCATAACCACCCGAAACACAGGGCACTGCTAACGAAAACGTGCGTTTTAAGGCACTTCAAAGATATAGCGCCCATGAACCAGAAAACTTTCTACAATCCATGCGCAATCATTCAGCCTGCCAATATAAACCCAGTTTGATATACAAGCTAACTTCGCTATGTTGAAGAAGAGTGCACTCCTAATTAGATTCGCCACCGCTAAATACCATTTAGCGGTGATGTTCCGCTTGCTAGAAGATTAAGGAGTGGCGTTATGCCCACAACAATAAAAATCCGTTCACTGGCCTTCGCCGTTGCGCTAACCTGCGCATCAACGAGTGCGCTGGCTACCGATACAGACGGAGACGGCGTCAGTGACAGTTTGGATGTTTTCCCCTGGGATCCAACTAAATGGGTACTACCCTATCATGAGCTTCCAACCATCGTTGAGGCAGAGGACTTCGATTTAGGTGGGCAAGATGTCGCCTACTGGGATCGTGAGGCAGATAATCTAGGCTCAAAAAACTATCGAAATGAAGGTGTAGATTTCTCCAATCATGACGGAAAAGTTCATGTTGGCTGGTTTGGTCGCAATGAATGGATGAACTATACCGTCAATGTCCCAGACTCCGGCTACTATGAAGTGTCAGCGTGGCTTGGGTCAAAATCAACAACAACTCGTACTGTAGAGCTGCGTGAAGGGGATGAGGTATTAATCGAAATGCCTTTCCTATCAAGTACAGGAATAGTACGAAACTTTGAGCAAACCCAACCTCAGACACTCTACCTGACTGCGGGCGAGCACACATTCACCCTGTTCTCTCGAGATGGTTCTGTTCGTGTTGATAAGATTCAGTTCGATCTCTCCCCATTATCCAAAGACTCCGATGGTGATGGCGTCGTGGACGCCGAAGATGCATTTCCTAATGATCCAACTGAGACCAAAGACTCTGACAACGATGGCATTGGAGACAATCGCGACCTTGATGACGACAATGATGGCGTACTGGATGTTGATGATGATTATCCACTCGATCCTACACGTTGGGAAAATCTCACCACCAACACTCAGCCAGACCAATGCACTGGAGCAGAGAATCAGCAGCTACTGTGCGACGTACTCGCCAATGACAATGATCCTGAAAATGATCCACTCGCTATCGTTTTGGCCGAACAACCGAATTACGGCACCATCAGTATCGTAGAAGGTAAAGTGCTCTATACACCTTCTCAAGATTTCGTTGGTTTAGATGAGTTCAGTTATCGCGTCGACGACGGCTTCAATCTTTCCGAGCCAGAGTGGGTCAGCGTGCAAATCGATCGCACGACCCCTATTGAGGATGCAGCCCCTATTTACACCGCAGGCTTCGAGAATGGCGAGCCACAATCCGGCCTCAATCAAACGCTTACGCCCTCTTTTTCAAGTAGCTATGATTCATTGACTCAAGAACCAGCCAGTTATCACTATTATCAAGTCGAGAACGTGCCATGGGCCAGAACTGGCGAACACGTACTCAAGTTTTTCGGTGAGCCCCCGGCATATCGCAGCGAAATTGCCTTTATGAACAGCGACTACAATTTTGCACCTGGAGATGACCATTACTACAGCGCCAGCATTCGACCTGACGCGTCTTGGCAAAACATCACTAAGTACTCCATTATCGTGACTCAATGGAAATCGTTCGGCTCCGGACCGCACGGGGCTATTCGCTTGAGTAACAATGGCGATTTCAAGCTGACCTATCACGCTCCTAACTACCCAACGGTCGACCTGGGCATTGCGCCTCAAGACACTTGGACTGACATACGTGTCTATTTCAAAAAGTCATTGGACGCCGATGGTCGTGTGATGATCTGGGTAAATGGAGAGTTGAAACTGGATCGTTCAGGAAAAACGTTGCTGGTTGGCAACAACGGCTATACCAAGCTAGGTATGTACACCGAAATACGTGACGCGAGAACGATATACTTTGACAACGTCTCGGTATCGAAAGCGATTAACCGCTCACTGGAGCAATGGGGACAATCGCCCGTTGATGGTATCTACAACGATAGCGACAGTGATGGAGTGAGTAATGGGCTCGATCCGTATCCTTTTGATCCAAATCGATAACCAATAAGAAACACGGTCTGCGAATCGTCATTGGCGACTCGCAGACCCAAAAACAGTTAGTCTAAAAACTTCGCCACATACCAGCAGTCAGCTTCGATATCAAAATGCTGTGAACGTGCCCACTCCAGTCCTTTATCAACCAGTTGCTTTGCTATTCCTTGACCACGAAATACATCGGGTACGTAAGTGCGGGTAAAGTTTATCGCGTTGCCGTTTAATTTGTACTCCAGCACACTCTCATGACCTTCTTTTGCCACGACAAAGCGCTGTCGCTCTTGTTGGTGTTCAATCATAAAATCTCCAGATTTATGTCGGCATCAAAACGCAAAGACTAGCGAAAATCAACGCGTTAAGAAAGTATCATACGTCAATGGTGCCGCGAATAAACGTCAAAGCCTGCCCGCACAACTCAATACGCTCACTGCTCACCATCATCCCAACATAACCACCACGCTCCGAGTCTTGGTAACCGACAAGCGAGCACTTACCAAGCTTTTCTGCCCAATACGGTGCCAGCGCACAATAGGCCGACCCCGTCACAGGATCTTCGTTAACCCCAACCCAAGGAGCAAAATAGCGCGCGATAAAATCCACATCGCTCCGTGACGACTGGGCGGTCGCAATCACGGCACGACCATCAGATTCAAGCAACGCATTAAAGTTAGGGGTTAAGTGATGTAAACACTCTTCACTTTTCAGTACCAGAAAGTCTTTACCGCCTTCAACCTCACCATAAAACTCAATATCATCGCTGCGCAATCCCAACGCGGCCAGTCTCTCTGTTGACATTGCTGAACTTGGTAGAGGGGGATACAACGGAAAGTCCATCGAAATGCGCGCCCCTACTTTTTTCGCAGACAGCTCTCCTGACAAGGTGTGAAACGTAAACTCTCCTTCATCACCAAGCAACCCAAGCTCGTCCAAAACGTTGACCGTAGCCAACGTACCATGACCACAAAGGGCCACCTCTACCTGCGGCGTGAACCAACGCAAGCGGCTGTCATTAAGAGATAAAAATGCCGTTTCCGATATCGCCATTTCTTTGGCGATATTCAACATTAATGACGCTGGCAATGGCTGCTGCGTTATGCAAACCCCTGCGGGATTGCCCTTAAATGGCTCGGCGGTAAATGCGTTCACCTGATAAATATCGAGTTGCATGAGTCTTAACCTTTATCATCACTGCTGTGTAAAGAATAGATAATAAACCACTGAATATCTCAATATTGCTATCGTAACCACGGAATCATCGTCACATTTGTCCTGTTCATGGCGTGAATTTCGTATACCACTACTACCCATACGGCGAGAACGATGATGCCCAAGAAAACCCCTCTACCGAGCAAAGAGTGTCCGGTTTGCCATCGTCCATTTAACTGGAGAAAGAAATGGCAACGCTGCTGGGACCAAGTCAAGTATTGCTCGAAGCGCTGCGCTTCGAATCGACACCGTCTACCACTCGATAAGTGACCCATCAAAGGCTAAAAACTGTCCGTTATTAGCACGCTCAAGGGATATTAAAACGCGCTTCAATAGTGAGGCCGTTTTGTCGGCGGAAAACAGCTTGTGCGCTGGCACATTAGTTTGAAATGGCTTAGACAGCGGCGTATCAGTGGTTCCCGGATGGAGTGCCACGGTACATGAATTAGGCATTAAACGCCCCCACTCAATGCTAATATTTTTTATTGCCATATTCAGCGCCGCCTTAGAGCAGCGGTAACTATACCACCCCCCTAAACCATTATCGCCAATACTGCCAACCCGAGCCGAGATCGTGGCAAAACGGGGAAGAGAGGACCGCCTCAAAAGAGGTTGGAGATGCTGAGCGAGTAACAAGGTAGGCAAAGTATTAATTTGGATAGATTGCGCAAAGTGCTGAGGGTCAATCGATTTCAGATTTTTCTCAGGGAGCTGTCCATTAATAGACAACAACCCCACGCAATTTACCACCCAGTCAAGACGGGCACCATCGGCAGTGCTTTGCTCTGATAGCGCGTCATTAAGCCCGCTGACCAATCTTGGGTATTGCTGTGGATCCGACACGTCCAATGGCAACCAATCAATGTCGCGATACTGTTCCGCCTCACTAGGAATGTGTCGATGATACGTCGCTATCAATTTGACATCCGGCAACGCCAACAATGCTTTGCAGAGCGCCCAACCTATTCCACCCGATCCACCAACAATAAGGATATGTCTCGATTCCGCCGCCATTTTACACTCCTTCACAACTCATTGATTCGGGCCAAATTGGCTTCTGCGGTCGTCAGATGTTCGTCCTGAACTTCTGGTGCCATCCTATCCCAAGTTCGGTAAATCATCGCGACGCGCGGGTTTCTCGCCAATCGTTCACGATGTTTGTGCATAAAGCGCCAGTAAAAACCATTAAATGGGCACGCTTGCTCACCACTTCGCTCCTTAACGTTGTAATAGCATCCGCCACAATAGTCGCTCATTTTGTTGATGTAGCCCCCGCTTGAGCAATAAGGCTTGGTCGCAATCTGTCCGCCGTCGGCATACAAAGCCATTCCGCGAGTGTTTGGCATCTCTACCCACTCTATCGCATCCACATAAATACCGAGATACCACGCCTCCACTTGATCTGGGTCGATTTCAGTAAGCAGCGCAAAATTGCCAGTAACCATGAGTCTTTGAATGTGGTGGGCATAAGCGTATTCCAGCGATTGGGAAATCGCGTGTTGCATACAGCGCATTTTGGTTTCACCCGTCCAATAGAATTTCGGTAAAGCTCTGCCTGCCTCAAGCGCATTTTTTCGTTTGTATTCGGGCATGTTGCTCCAGTACATACCGCGAATGTACTCTCGCCAGCCAAGTATCTGTCGAACGAAACCTTCAACTTGCGCCAAGCTGATCACACCGTCGGATGCAGAGTAAGTGTCAATGACCGCATAAAGCACCTCTAATGGCGACAGCATTTTACTATTAAGAGAGAACGACAAGCGGCAGTGATAGAGACTCCACATTGACTCGTGCTCCGCCGTCATTGCATCTTGAAAACGTCCAAAATTTGGCAAACAAACTTGGCAAAAGTGGGCAAGCAAATTCAATGATTGCTCTCGGTTTACCGGCCAGAGTAATTGTTGCCCAACTTCACCAATCGACCTGATGTCATGGCGCACCAAACGATCAATCACGCTGGCCGTTGAATTCGCGAACATCAATGGCGCTGGCAGGTCATTTAGGTCATTAATTTTTAGTTTGTTCCGATTATCGGCATCAAAGCTCCATTTACCACCTAGAGGTTTATCTTCGTTCGCCATTAACATGCCATGTCTTCTGCGCATCTTGCGATAAAAATGGTCCATGACGATCGCTCGGCCTTTGGGAAACAGCTCATTAATCTCAGAAAAAGGCAGCAGAAAGTGCTCCGTATCGACTTCGTTGATAGTGATATTGGGAAGTGTGAGATGGCGAAGTTGTTCCAGTAAACGCCACTCGTCAGGGCGCTGATACTGAAACTGTTCAGCGCCATAGTGACGACATTTTAGGGCTACCAGCTCATCGAGCGATTCAAACTCAGCGCTATCGTCGAGGGTCAAGTGCTCTACCTGGTGCCCCAAATCCGTCAGTGATGTGGCAAAAGATTCCATAGCAAGGAAAAACGCCACTTGTTTTTGGATATGGTGAGTGACATAGTCTGACTCTTGCTTTAGTTCCGCAATGAGGTACAACACCCCCTTATCAACTTGCGAGAACCAAGAATGCTGTAAGTTAAGCTGATCACCCAACACGAGCCGAACCGTGTGATACGTCATCGCTACTCTCCTCTCTGCTTCATGATGGTGAGGCTTCGCTAATACCGTCAGCACCCGTTATTCTTTATCGAGCGGCCAATCCACCATATCAACAGCGTCGATGTTCATGGATATTTCACCACCTTCCCATTTACGAGTAAAAACTTCATCAGGATCATAGAGTTGTGCCTGTTTCTGTAAGTCGAATCGCCTATGTCCGCGAGGATCTGCACCGACGCCCGCAAGGTATTGCCAATTTCCCCAATTGGAGCCGACATCGTAATCAATCAGAGTATGTTGAAAGTAGTTGGCGCCATAACGCCAATCGATCGCCAACTCATGAACCAAGCAACTAGCGACCAATTGACGACCGCGATTCGACATGTACCCCGTCTGCTTGAGCTGACGCATACAGGCATTAACGATGGGATATGGCGTCGTACCGTTAACCCATTGTCTAAAGCGCTGAGCATAAAACGAGGTCAGCGGTGGTGAGCGTTTAATGCCTGAAAAAGCAAATAGCCGCACCCCATGACACCGCGCATACCAATGGAAGTATTCGCGCCAGAGTAGTTCAAATAAGATCCAATAAGTGGATTCGTTAGCACCGAACCGCCTTTCAAAACGATGCAGTTGACTGACTATCGACCTTGGCGACACATTGCCATTGGCGAGCCACAGTGAAAATTTAGTAGAGCTTTGCCAGTCATCTAATGCGTTGCGCGTTTGTTTGTAGGTTAACGCCGCGTCGGTTTCAAAGTAGCCGCGCACATGAGCCAGCCCAGCAAGTTCGCCACCGCGAATACCATCCCCTAGATCCAGCGCCTGCTCGAAGCATCCATAGGCAGCGGGAAGACCTTGGCGATTGTTAATCGGAGGAGGCAGCTCAGTGACTGTGCTGCCCGGTAATACAATTGGCTGCTTTTCAATGAGCTTTCGAAACTTGGAGAAGCTAGCCGGCAGATCGGTGAGGTCAAACGGCAGTGTACTTTCGCTGTGCAGACTGTGGCTTTGCCCCCTGTGTACGTTCAACCGAGGATAGTTCCGAGACACATGTTCAACCACAGTATCTACATACCAACTGGCTGTTTGAGCAACAAACAGGTCAGTGATGCCATAGCGATTGACCAATTCGGACAACTGCTCCGCTGCTTCGCCCAAGCTGTCTGCCCGCAACTTGTGGAGCACCTGCCCGATTTGCATTAATGATTGGTTCAGCTCTCCTACGGCTTGCATCGCAAAATGTTGTTTGGGCTCATTGTTGATCTCGATAGGAAGAAAGCGCCGCTCAAATTGAGTTTTCAGTTCGGGAAAAAATAAGCAGTGGAGTGTTTCAACCTCACGCGCGGCTTTGGCAAGCAGTGCATTGTCATGGAGCCGGAAGTCGTTATAAAACCAATATAATCCTCGTTTGGTGGTCATCTTTGTCTCACTTTATTCGGTGCGTTTAACGTTTACATTCCCTACACATACGTACAGCCGCGCCTGTTAGCTTAGTCAATGAGTGGACGGTTCGCGAAATACACACGTAATAACTGTGTGTAAGTTAGAAGAGGCATGCGTTATGGCACTCAAAAAAACACTCGATAATCTCGCCCCACACTTTGAACCGGGAGGAAAGTACCAAACCTACTATCCACTATATGAAGCTGTCGCCACCCTTTTTTATACACCAGGCCATGTCACCAAAGGCCGCACTCATTTAAGAGACAGCATCGACTTAAAACGCATCATGATCATGGTGTGGTTAGCTGTGTTCCCAGCGATGTTTTGGGGCATGTACAATATTGGTAACCAAGCTACCGCAGCACTCACTGCCACCTACACACTTGAGCAGCTCGCACCGGTTGTTGAACAAAGCTGGCGACTGTCTCAAGCGTTTGGCTCACCGCAAGCACTGGCATCTGCTGGATGGGGAAGCGAGATGTTCTATGGTGCGCTCTACTTTCTGCCAGTGTACGCAACCGTGTTTATTGTTGGGGGTTTTTGGGAGGTATTGTTCTCGATAGTGCGCAAACACGAAGTGAACGAAGGGTTCTTTGTTAGCTCAATCTTGTTTGCTCTCATCTTGCCGCCCACCATTCCTTTATGGCAAGCGGCTCTCGGTATCACCTTCGGTATTGTGGTCGCAAAAGAAGTGTTTGGCGGTACAGGTCGTAATTTCCTAAACCCTGCTCTGGCCGGCCGAGCCTTTCTGTATTTTGCCTACCCTGCACAAATGTCAGGGGGCACCGTGTGGGTCGCAGCTGACGGCTACTCCGGCGCTACGCCTTTGAGTCAATGGTATGAAGGGGGGCAAAGTGCACTGGTTAATAACATGTCAGGCGAAACATTGGCGTGGAGTGATGCGTTTTTGGGCAACCTCCCCGGCTCCATGGGTGAAGTGTCAACTCTATTCATCTTACTGGCAGGGGTATTTCTGATCGCAATAGGGATCGCCTCTTGGCGTATCGTCCTTGGGGTACTCATAGGGTTAACGCTCACAGCAACGCTACTCAACCTGATTGGCTCCGACACCAACCCCATGTTCTCCATGCCAATATGGTGGCACTTCGTCATTGGTGGTGTGGCGTTTGGTACCTTCTTTATGGCAACGGATCCGGTATCCGCAGCGTTCACTGACACGGGAAAACTGGCTTATGGCGTATTAATCGGTGTTATGACCATTTTTATTCGTGTGCTCAACCCTGCCTACCCGGAGGGGATTATGCTGGCAATTTTATTTGCTAATTTATTTGCCCCACTGTTTGACCATGTCGTCAAAGAAGCCATGGTTAAGCGCCGAACACGCCGCATAAACAAACTCAGCAGATAGCCTTTTAAGGTGCCCAAATGGTAATCACAGAACGCAACGGCATTCATAAGAATGCTGTTGCGGAAGCAAGATCACGTCTTTTTTAGTGTCTATTTTCAAAAACTAAGGATCCAAAAGTGACAATTTACTCATCTCATTAGATAATTAAACGGCTGTACAGTAAAAATAACTACAAGAAATGATAGCAATTATCAGAATGAGCCAAGGACACTTAAGGGACTATGAAAAAAAATGATTTTCAGAAATCAGCTGCCAATCTGAAAAAAGCAGTTCCGTTGATGGTCAAACATCATGTACCTGCAACGCCGGCTAATTACGCGTTGTGGTACACGTATGTTGATCAGACTATCCCTGAGTTAAATGCTGACATGGACGCCATACTCAAAGATTACGACGTTTTACCCCCTGTAAACTCCGCTTCACTTTACCGAAACCACATTGCAGACAAAGCCGAAGTTGACCTTAATGGATTAAAGGAAAACCTAGAAGCGATTGTGACCGAAATGTCGAGTTCGATGAGTGATGCATTAAGTGATACCAACGAGTTTTCACAAGCCCTTGAGCACAGCTTTGACGGCTTATCATCAAGCCTCGATGCGGAACGTGCACCTACGCTTGATGAAGTCATGCCGCTTATCAAGCAGCTCGTTGACGAAGCCAGTGAGATAAGACACTCAACCGATTTTATTCACGGCCAATTAAAAAATGCCAGTGATGAGATCAGCAGACTCAAGTCCCAGCTGGCCAAGGTACAATGTAATGCAATGTTTGACAGCCTCACGACGCTATACAATCGTGGCGCTTTTGACGCAGATCTAACTATGTTTTGCGAAGCCAAGCAGCCGCTTAGTTTGATTTTGTTAGATATCGACCACTTCAAGAAATTCAATGACGAAATGGGGCACCTGTTCGGTGACACCATTTTGAAAGGCATTTCGCAGCGTCTGAAACAGGCCTGTCGTGGTGGCATTACTGCGTATCGTTTTGGCGGGGAGGAGTTTGCACTGGTTGTGCCGAACAAATCGCTACGAGTGGCAAGACAGATGGCCGACGCATTGCGCTTAGCCATTGAAAAGATGACCATCAAAGATCGTAAGAACGGGCAAAAAATTGCGAACATTACCGCCTCTTTTGGTGTGGCGGAATTTGTTGCGGGCGACAGCTATGCCTCATTGGTTGATCGCGCAGATAAGCAGCTTTATGACGCTAAACGCTCCGGCCGAAACCGGGTTATGCCCTTCTAAAAAAACGCCCCACCATAAAGGCGGGGCAATACTACCAAAGGAAAATACGGTAATAATAAACGTGCTAGCGTGAATTAAAATGCGAAGCTGAATCCTAGTGTGTAGTCATCTCCATTTTTTGCCGTGTATTCTTTATCTTCACTGCACGCGCGCGGGCGACCCTGCCCATCACCTTTCACAAGGCTGACCCAGTGACGAATGCCTGACGCGTGACAGTTTTCTGATTGACCGAACGTAGTACACGTTTCAAGCTGAATATCTTCAATTTCCACCAGCTCCAAATTACCCGTGCCTTTTCGACGTCCTATTGTCACCTCTAAATGCGTGCCGCTTTCATCACGAAGTAGAATCCCTTCTGGTGAACACTTGTCTCCTAGATAAGCGACAAAATGCTTAGCGCGCTTTAGACCCGTATGCTCACCATTTTTGAAGTAGGCTTGTACATGGCGATAGTCAATTTCGTAGCTCACGACATCCTCATGAGAACCTTTTTCGAGTGGAAACAAAGTGTCTAGCAGCTGCTTGGCCATCTTTTGCTTTTCCATCTGCTCATCAGCTTTCACCATTTCGACAGCGAACACGGCTTCTGCGATAAAGGTTGAATGGTTCTTATGAAGTTCTGTTTTATCGAATGTCAGCATGTTCATAGTCTTTCCCTCTTGCAGCTGCTAATCCAGTTTAGAGTATTTAATCCAAACGGACGTTTAAATTTATATTCGTTTTGTGATTTGTATACTTTGTAGACTAGCGTGTTTTTTACTACAATTTCACAACAAAAATTTTACAGTGTGAATTTTACAAAATGCCAGTGTCAAAAAGTCTGATCCGCCAGTCCCATTTTTTGGGCACCAAAGTACGTAACTTACGCAAACGCAACCATTTAACTATGGAGGATTTGTCTGCACGCTGTATTCGCGTCAATCCTGAGTACGCACCTTCTGTCTCGTATCTTTCCATGATTGAGCGCGGCAAACGTGTTCCAAGTATCGATATGTTAGAAGTTATCGCCGAGGTATTTCAAAAGGACCCAGCTTGGTTTCTCGACAATGAGCCGGAGCCAGATGAAATTACCCCGGTAAAAGGCAACCGTGGTGGCATCAGCGGTATGGCACTAGAGCCGAGCTTTCTGTTCTCGAATGACATTTTGCAGATAGCCATTCCCGAAATGCTGTCGCAAACGGGGATCACGGGTCGTCAATTTGCCCACTTGTTGATACGTGCACATCAGGAAAGCCTGCAGAACCACTTTCCCGACCTTGAACGTGCCGCAGAAGACGTTGGCTTGAAACGACTTAATCTCTCAATTGAAGATCTCATCGATATTGCTAGCGATTTGGGGCTGCGCGTGCAATGGGTAAACCGGACACCAAAAGATGTGGTGGACGAGCTTGGGGTAAACGCCAAACAATTAGTGACATCGTTTTTCGAACCACCAGGCACCATCTACCTCAACGAGATCCTCAAAGCCTACCCAACGCGACTAAAATACGACTTAGCCGTGTATATTGGACATCGAATTTTACACCGCGATGAGGGGTTAAAAAGTGTGCTCAGTGTGGGTAATCAAAATACTTGGGACGATAGCACTCAACCTCAGTCCTCTTCAGCATTAAACTCGCAAGACATATTGCAAGCATGGCGCGATTTTGAATCCAGCTTTTTTGCTGGCGCCCTGCTTTGTCCTAAAGTTCCATTTAGACAACTCCTTGACCGCAGTGGTTATGAGATTGATGTTCACAAACGTGTCGGCGTTTCCCCATCGGTAGCTATGCGCCGTATGACCGTCGTATCGCCCTACCCACACTGGCACTACTTCGATGCCTACGGCCCCGGAAAACTTAAAGCGGTCTACCGCGGAAATGGTATTCCGCTTCCGTGGGGAAATATGCGGATGGTTAACGATCCCTGTCAGCATTGGGCTGTATTTAGACGACTGTCTGAGCCGCAAAATGGTTCATCAGCACAAATCTCGATTTTGAATGTCGGAAATGAGCCAAGGATCTATTGTTGTGAATCCATCAACATGACCGATCCGGCGGGTAACAATCGCGTGCTTTGTGCTGGTATAGATCTCAACCCTGCTATTGATGCTCAAGGTGGTAACGCTCTCGACATCGCCAGTGAGTTAAAACAATCCTGTGTTGCCGGCGGTGGTAGTGTCGCTATTCCACGTCACATAAAGAAAGATCTGCAAACCGTTGCCAAGATACTGAATATCAACTGGGTGGAGCGTGGTATAGAAGGCGACGCACGATTGATTTGCTCTCGAGGCGCAGTATGTCCACGAAAACCAAGCTGCTATGAGGGTTGCCAAGAAGAGACAAGTCAGTCCCTGGGAGACATTGTTTAAATTGGAAGCCTTGTTTCACAAGGTTGTATTCAGGGTGAACGAGTAACAACCCAAGTCAGAAAGGACAACTGGCGATAAAGCCCAGAAATAAAAAAAGCCAGCCACAAAATACGTGTGACTGGCTATATACAAGTGTGAACAAAATAGGTTCACTAACAACGTCAGTTGGCTAGGTGACCCTCGGCTTAAAAAGGGTCACTCTTAGTAATGCAGTATGCGTGCCAACTTTTAAAATACGTTTTTTTGTTGATTTTGGCTAAATCTACACCAATTTCATGTAAATAGCGTTCATATCTCTTTTGCAAATTGCAAATATCTATGCAATTTGCAATTAAGGGCATTTTCATACTAGGAATAGTGATAAATTACGCAACCATAAAGTGAAATTAGTTGCACCTTGTGGCGCACAGAGAGTGCGAAACCGATCGCTCAAATGAATAAAATCCTGTCAGATTCATAAGTCTGATTAGAATCAAAGCATTACAGATTCTAAATTCAGCAATCTAAGTTTTCGCTCAACGCCCCCTGCATACCCAGACAGCTTGCCATTTTTGCCAACGACTCGATGGCAAGGGACGACAATAGACAGCGGATTTTTTCCATTTGCCGTTCCTACAGCTCTCACCGCTTTAGGATTACCAATTCGATTAGCCAACTCTTGATAACTAATGGCTTCACCATATGGTATCGCGCAAAGTGCTTGCCATACTTTACGTTGAAATTCGGTTCCAACAGGTGCAAGTGGTAACGTGAACGTTTGGCGCTCACCAGCGAAGTATTGTTTGAGTTCACATGCTGTTTGAACTAAAAGAGGGTGAGTGGGGTTGTGTGTGCCCAGCTCATCAGGGCGAGTCGTATGTTGCTCAAACCAGATCCCCAATACACCTTCATCGTTAACTTGGACTGTGATCGGCCCTAGCTCACTATCGAGCACAGCGTAATATTTCATGAAAAATGACTCCAACAGTGCAGTGTGGCATAGCTGCCCCATGGCGCAGTATGTTCGGCACTGACTATACTATGATTGATAAGATGTTTTTTAACGATTAAGTCAGAGCTAAGCAATAAGTCTGGTGATGACAGCCCCCGCATTTTGGCATAGTTCACGGTCCACGGCCCAATCCCTTTTATCGATAACCAATTATCAGGATGGTCATCAGGGTGTTCACAAAGATAGTTAGCTAAGCGAGAGAGAGTCGCCTTTCGGCTTTCTGGCATGCGCAAGAAACTGAGATCTTTGCCTGCTACATTCTCGGCTGTTGGAAAAACTCGCTGTCCAGACAGGCGCTGATCTAGGGTTTCCGTCAGCAAATTGAGCTGACCAACGGCGGCTGTTACCGACACCTGCTGTCCAAGCACTGCTCTCGCCCCAGCTTCCCACAATGATCGTACACCCGGTAACCGAAGGCCAGGCTTTATAATAAGCCCTTCGTCAACCGAACGCAGATGGGATTCGACCGAGTTAATATCAGTATCAAGATCAAATACACGCTTGATTTCACTCAACAAACTGGCAAGGTGAGTCACCTGTTCCAACTCAAATTCTATTCTAACTGACTGCTTTCCCTCTAGATCGGCAAACAAACGGAACCAGCCCAGCGTTCCATCAATATCGACGTAGCGCTCATAGCTTTGCTCCGTCACATACTCAACATCACGAATGGCGCGCTTTTGGAAAAAGCTCAACATCGCGGGCCAATCATAAGCACCGCGATAAGCTAAATACACCTCATTGCGAGCAGTCACTTTGCCCTCACTGCGACGCAGTTGAGATGGCGTTAACTTTAACGTTTTTTTAAACGCATCGTTAAAACGACGCACACTATTAAATCCGCACGCAAAGCCAATATCCGCGATTGATAGCTGACTATGATGAAGTAACTGTTTGGCGAACATGAGTTGCTGATATTGCGCATATTTTTTGGGGGCGATTCCGAGGTGAGTCTGAAATAACTGCCTTAAATAGCGACTACTAATGCCTAAACGTTCACTGAGCGCTTCACAACTCGATTGGTTCAAGGCACCTTGCTCAATAAGAGTAAGTGCACGGCGAAAACTCGTCTCTGCACCCAGCCAGGCCCATGAGTTAGGGGCGCTCTCCGGACGACAGCGCAAACAAGGTCGATAACCCGCTTCAAGCGCAGCGTGTGCGTGTTTGAAATAACTCACATTCTGCTCTTTGGGCAAATTAGCCGGACATATCGGCCTGCAAAATATCCCTGTTGTTTTGACGCCAACAAAGAACACGCCGTCAAAACGCGCATCGCGTGCTAGCCGAGCCCGTTGGTACTGCTCATGGGTCATTGATATCGGAGTTGATGTCACTCTCGCGCCTCGTTTAATCCATTACTTGCTCCCAGTGTAAACCATGATCGCTTCAACATTAGCCATTTTCGGAACTCAATAGGTGTGTGCTTCGCAAGGAAAGCTTCATCACATTGTCATTTAAGCTTCAAATATTCGCGTAAAAGTAACGACTTACCGAACGCTAAAATAAATCGTTTGGCAAAATTTCAAAAAATGCCAAAGCTCTGTCTATACTGTGGCAGAGTTCGATGATCAACGTCATTTTATGAGGGTGGCTATGTCTAATGTAGATTTTCGTCTAGGAAAGAGACCGTTCTACGACAACAAGCGGTTTCGACGTGGGTTTGCAAAATCCGGTGACTTTACCATTGCTGAAGAGGAGATATTGATCCGCTTCGGAGATACGATGAACTTACTTGAAGGTGGAGAGCTGGCACCTGAGTCGGACGAGGAGCGCCACTTCCTTCAAGTCGTCGCGGATGAAAAGCAAGCCGAGAGTAAGCTTGAGAAAACTTGGATCAAGTATGTCCACTTGGCGCGAGACCGAAAAAAATTCCATACTCTCAATGGGAAAAAAGCAGCCGCAGCTGAGTCTATCGACGATGAGTCTGATTACGACAATAACAATGACGATATTGGCAATGACATCGTCGATGACGAGCCACGCGCAGACGAATAATCGCTAGCATTATTAGGGCTGACATTGAAACGACTGACGCCCAACCTAGCTGTTGGGCTTTCGCTTACGACTCAAATTAGAAAGGCAAACGCTTAAGTGGGAGTCAACGCCCATCGAATCGCAGTACGCGATTTAGGCATTCTGCAAGCATTGCAATAATAGCTGACGTTGCCACACGCTTTCATAGCATCCAGCTTAGTATCGCAATCCGGACAAAATGGGGTTTTATTGAAGCTCACCTGGCACTGAGTGCAAGTGCGACCCTGTTCATTTTTCACTTCAATCTTGCATGTTGGACAAGCCAACGTCAGTGCTTGAATCGCTGCGTGATCCATGTTCTACCTTTTACTTAGCGCTTCTCTCGATCAATTCAAGAAGGCAACGTCAACAGATAGCCCAGTATAATTCCTCACCGACTTTGATGACAAAACCACCAGGCACTGACAATTGAAGTTTCAAATAGAAAGTGGACGCAACTATCTACTGCTTTAATTCTTTAGCTTCACCTCAACGCATAGACCTGACTGGCGTTCATTGAACTAATATTTATCAAACACAGTTTAATCGATTGCCACCGCAGAAATGAGAGTAAGAGTCATTTACAATTATAAATATTAAAGATGCCACATCTGCCCATTCACTGCGGGTAAGGAGAACACCATGGCCACAGCAATCACCCAATGGTTAGCACGAGATCCGGATCCAAAAACTCGTCAAGAGCTTCAGCAACTTATCGATAGTAACAATCAACAACAGCTGACAGATAGATTCAGTGCCCGCCTAGCTTTTGGTACAGCAGGTCTCAGAGGTAAGGTCGGCGCCGGTCCAAATCGAATGAATCGACTCGTCATCCAAGAAACCGCAACAGGACTTGGGCAATATCTGCTTGAGCAAGTCGATGATGCGGACACGCGAGGTGTGATTGTCGGCTATGATGGTCGAATTGATTCAAAACAGTTTGCTCACGATACCGCCTGCGTACTCACCGCAATGGGTATTAAGGTCTATTTGACCAGCCAAGTCGCGGCAACGCCGATTGTCGCTTTTGGCGTGAAAAAATTTAACGCCGCCGCAGCGGTCGTCGTCACAGCGAGCCATAATCCGCCAGAATATAACGGTTTCAAAGTCTACTGGGAAAATGGTGCACAAATCATTCCGCCCCATGACGCTGGCATCGCAAGTAAAATTGACCAAGCCACCATCAAGCCACTCGCTTTAATGCCCTTAGAGCAAGCGAGCGAACAAGGCCTGCTGAAATGGCTAGAAGAGGAATACTACCAATCCTATCGCAGTGCCATGAATGGCAATCTATTGCTAAAACGTAGCAATCACACTGACGTTTCCATCGCCTACACCGCGATGCACGGTGTTGGCGCCGAGATGGCGGAAACCTTGCTCGCCGATGCCGGATTCAAGCGCGTCGCTAGCGTTGCGGAGCAGCACGAGCCTGATGGCACCTTCCCCACCGTCAACTTCCCAAATCCGGAAGAAGCTGGCGCCATGGATATGGTGATGGCGCTTGGCAAAGCGCATGACGCGGACATCGCCTGCGCGAATGACCCAGACGCTGATCGCTTCGCCGCCGCAGTAAAACGTGAGGATGGCAAGTATCAAATGCTAACTGGTGACCAAGTCGGTGCGCTGTTTGCCGACTACCTTCTGCAGAGTCAGCCTAATGCGTTGGTCGGCAATACGATTGTGTCTTCCAGACTATTAAGTGCGATAGCCAAAGCGCATGGCGCGCAATACTACCAAACACTCACCGGCTTTAAATGGCTCACCAACATCGCCATGGAGCAGCAAAGCGAAGCCTATCCGTTCCTATTCGCCTATGAGGAAGCACTAGGCTATACCATCGGAAATCAAGTGTGGGATAAAGATGGCCTATCGGCACTGGTTGCGTTTGCACAATTGACGGGTGAACTAAAGGCGCAGGGTAAAACCATCTGGGACAAGCTCGAAGACTTGTATCGACATCATGGCTTCTACTGCAATGCGCAGCGCAGCATTGCGCTCGACCCGAATTCGCCACCTATCGGTGACAAGTTACGGAAGCAACCACCAACCCAGATTGCAGGGCAAAAGGTCACCGTGACTGAGGATCTTAAGTCTTCAACACGCTTATTAGCCAACGGTACGACTGAGCACGTCAATTTACCTACCAGTGATGTACTTATTTACATCCTTGAGGATAAATCGCGTGTTATCGTGCGCCCTTCTGGCACCGAGCCTAAATTGAAGTGTTACTACGAAGTTATCAGTGACTTTCCTGAAACGATGAGTTACGAAGAAGCGAGTAAGACTGCGGAAGAAAAGATGAATGCATTAATCCATGCCCATCAACTATAAAGGCTTTTGAAACGCCAATTGCCGCCAGTACAATTCTCGGTAATTGGCATTCATTATTGCTCACACTTGGTCAAGAATTCAGCCTGCACTCTTTGGCAATTACTTGCTGGGCAAGTAACGTTATTTCTTTGAATCTATCCATAGAGCCAAAGCGAGCAAAATGAGGTTCTACAAAATCACACGATCCATCAACAACGAGTGCTAACCTCATCAACGCGACAGCATCACTCGGATCCATCTTCAATTGCTCTAGGCTCACTCTAAACGCAGCTTGGAAGTTATCTTGCTGATAATAAGCATCGTATCGTTTCGAAAGCTTCGTATACTCTGTTGAGATGGAAGTATCATTTGCAATAGCAGACAAAGAGAACGCCAAAGCTAGCGAATAACCAAATCTCCGGCACCATTTGGAACTTTGGACAAAAAATCTTTCCATTGTCCTGGATGAATTGTTGGGCAACCAGCAGAACCTTTCCATGTTGTTTTGTACCCCCAGTGTACATGAATGTAATTAGCTTTTTTTCCATAAGCTGGAAAATTAGGATTACTATTTACTGTTGGCACAAACTGATTATCGTTTACCACTAATGCCGGTAAATTTTTATGTGTGCCATGTTTGATGTTATATGTTCCTGAACGAATGTATGGATAGGCAGCGTGCCCGCTAATTTGGGGCTCTCGCGGTTTATAAGGGTTCGGCGTCGAACTACCTTTAAAGGTACCTAACACATCCCCCTTTTCATCGTAAATCACTACTTTTTGTGAGTAGACTGGATCAACCGTTGTACCTTCTTTTTCAAAAACAATTTTCCATTTTTTACGCACCATAATCACCTCACTTGCAACAGATGAGCAGTAGCGATAGTAACCCTATTAGAAAGCGACGAATGAAACAGATAGACAATTTGCGATCACTTCTAGGTCGACTAGCACTTCACTACTACTTTCACTGGTTATACGCAATCGTGATTAGTACCTAAAACGACGGATCTGACTATCCAACTCGGTCGTATTCAAGGTAATGGCCTCAGCCAAGGTTTGTAGTTCATTGTTAACACTGCGCATATCTGCTGCGCTAGAATCAAGCTCGCGCATATCCCCTGCAACGGTATTGCTCACATTGGACTGCTCTTCACAAGCACTCGCGACAGAATCAACCATAGCGTTGATGCTAGTCACAGCCTCAATCATCTTAGTCAGCGCAAGCTGCGCTTCATCTGAGCTCACTTTGGTGAGTTCCACCAATTGCTTAGATTCTTGAGTCGCGTTAAACGACTCGGTTGCCTCTTGTTGCAGGCTTTCAATAATGGATTCTATTTCGCTGGTAGAGTCGTGAGTCTTGCTTGCAAGCGCGCGAACCTCATCAGCAACAACGGCAAATCCGCGGCCACTTTCACCTGCTCGCGCCGCTTCAATGGCAGCGTTTAGAGCCAGAAGATTGGTTTGCTCAGCAATCGCTTTAATCACTTCAACGACGCGGCCGATGTCGTCACTTCGGTTCTTAAGCGCGTTGGCGCGCTCGGCAGCAGTCTCAAGGTTAGCGGACAGATCTTCGACATTTGAGACATTCTGCGTAATCGCTTGTTCGCTTGAAGCCCCAAGAGAAAGAGCATCATTTGATTTGAACAGAGTGTTCTCTGTGTTGGCTGCAATTTCACTCGTCGCCAGATTAAACTGCTCAATCTTGCTCAGGCTTTCATGAGTGAGCGCCAACTGATTTTCAGTTTGCTGACTTACTGAAGTGCGCACGGCTGTAATAGCCGAGCCATTCTGCTTTAAGCTGTCTGTCGTTCGAGCCGTATCGATGACGATCTCCTGCACTGTTTCAACAAAGCGATTGAAGGCTTTTGCTAAGTCGCTCACTTCATCGTTTGAGGTTGCTTGTACTCTCGATGTTAGATCGCCGCCACCCGCGGCAATATCATTCATGCTGCTGGCCATCCCCTTGATGGGCGTCACAACTAGGCGATCCATAATGTACCCAAGAGAGACGATAACCACTAAATACAAGGTACCGAACATTAACATCGAGCGGAGCATCAAATTGTCTAGCTCATTGCGCGCTTGCTCACTATTAAAACCAAGTGAAACCGAGCCAATTGGCAAAGCATCCCACTCAATATCAATGCGAGATTCAAACTCAGCCGCCTGCTGGCGAATTTGACTCATCTCTTTGCCATTTTGGTCGCGAACCACGATGCTCGAGATAGTGTCATTCTTGATGTATGCCTCAAGAATGCTGGCAATCAGCGCTTTGTCATACACATACACCGGCTCTTGCAAGATAACTTGCAGCTCCTGCTCGATTTCTTCGGTAACCTTCGCTAAATCCGCTTCCACATTTTGCTTGGTCAATACATATTGGACAGACAAGGCAATCGCTGTCACCAGCGTCATGACAAGTGTCACCACAAGAATAATTTTTTTGGTCAGTTTGTTCATGTTACACCTGTGGTTACTTAGCTAAAGGGTCAAAGAAAAAGTGCTCAGGGATGGCTTTCGTTGCAGCGGTGACGTTTGGATTTTCCAACTCAAATACCACGCGCTCACTCAAATTTGCTTGTTGCAATGCAGCTTTGATCTCATTGTCCGCAAAGAACATAGTCTCGTAGAGCCCTTCATTATGGATTTCGAGCATGATGTCATGGAGATGCTGCTTTAATGCATCATTGCCTTTACGCACAAACAGAAGGTAAGGCATCTTGTAGCGAAGCATCACGTTTCCATCTACCTCCAATGGAAGGTGCGGGTGAGATTTCACTTCAGCCCAAGGCTCCATCACACCGCGCATAAAAGCATCGCAGCGATTGCCAGCAACCAGCATGTCGAAAATATTTGGGTACTTGAGCGATTTTGCGATAGATAGTCCATTCGCTTCCAGTATCTCGGTATCGGCCCACGTTTTGCCTGAACAAAGTGATAAGCGCTTTAGATCGGCAACAGAGTTAACCGTGGCTAACTTATTGGTTCGCTCTGTGCTTACCAATCCGATACGCATGCCCAACATGCCGCGATAAATGGGAAATGGAATCGCGTCAAAGCGCGTTTCAAGGTCCTGATTGGTCGCAGTCCACACCACATCTAACGTGCCGCTTTCTAAATCAGCGAGTAATCGAGTCCCTGCAGGTTCGCCTGTTTTGGCGTAGATAAAATCGATGGAAGAGTACTGCTCGGAACGAGAAATGATCTCTTTTAATAAGGTTAAATGGAGTTTATCGTCGTCAGGCTTACCGGCAAGCCTTAGCGGCTGGGCAACGGACGACAGCGACAATACCCCACACAAAGTAGCGAATAGCAACTTCTTCATGGTGCACCTAACATTCTGATACTAATAACAACCACCGCCATGCAAGAAACAACAGCGGTACAACGGGTTTGTAGGGGGAGGGATTTGTCGCATTTACGATCTACGCCGCAGTATGCCACTGGTTTTTTATTGTGACGAAATGTAACGATAGAACGATATACAGTCAATCATTCGCTGAGACAGCAAAGAGAAGTTAATTAGACTTTATGACTACCATCACAGACCGTAGCCTGGTCATTCCTCCGCTCATTAGACAGTAAACAAAACAATAAACCAAGCAACGCCAATTATTAGTCACAAAAATCACCTTGCCAAACCTGGCTAAATTTCATCCAATTAACATAAATATGCGAGGCACTTCAACTATTGAGTAAGAAGCGCCCCGACGAATAATGGTTAATGTTGAGACGAATCTCGCTCGGTCTCAGATGACACATCGTCGTTTTCTTCATCTACCCACTTCATGAATACCTGATATCCCGCAGTCAAAAACGCTGCACCGATAAACATGCCGAGAATGCCGCCAGACATCATACCGCCGATAGCGCCAATGAGTACCACAGGCATAGGGACACTTAAACCTCGCCCAAGCACCATAGGTTTAAGTATGTTGTCCACTAAACTAGCAGCGATAATCAAAACGGAAAATATAGTATTGTGCACGGTTGAGCCATCGGTACTCGACCACAACATAGCGACCGCAGCAATGGCAATGATGGTGACGGGTAACTGCGTAATCGCAAAAACTAACGCTATTACAGTAAAAAACGCCGCGGCAGGTACACCAGCAAGTGCGACTACCGCGCCAAAAATGATTGCCGTTAGAAAAGCGATACCCATAACGCCCACTGCCACTTGGCGAATGGTTGCCGTGGTCAAATGATACAGCTCAGGCCCTTTGTGTTCATCGGAAAAGCTATTAAATATCCGGAGCATTGCTTTAGTGCCGTCTTCAGCCTAGGCAAGCATGATGCCGGCAATAATTACCGCACCAATCAACAAAAACACACTCCCCGCGGCACCGCTGGCTTTATCAACAAACCAGGCAGATGCATTTTTAAGCTGTGGATGATACTTATCGATAAAGTTCGGCAAGTCTCTCGCCGCCTCATTCCATGCTGTATAAGCATCTTCACCAATAAGTGGCCAATCTTTCACCTTTTGAGGAGGCGCTGGAATATGAAGATCACCTTGCTCATAACTTTGGTAGGTCTGCAGAGTTTTAACCGCGAGTGAATTGCCCACCAAAGCGACAGGTGTACCCAGTACCAACACCCCTATCAAAGCGATGGCAATTGAGCTTCGCTTAGTTGTCCAACCAAACTTAGTCTTTAAGAAATTGCGCACTGGAAACAGGGCTATCGCTAGAACCAGCGCCCAAAGTAAAATGGGCAGAAAAGGAGCGAATGCCCACCAACACATCAGTACAATGAAGGTAATGGTAGAAAAAGCGTATAAGGGATGCCGTAAAGGCCTGAGATAGGGCTTGCTTAAGATTGTCCTTGTCGTTGTTGACTTAAGACTCCATTCTTTGACACGAATAATGATGAAAGTTTGACGACCATCGATGCTGATTATCTATGACCTTCGTAGCTAACCCACTGAACTACTTCCCTAAACAGTAGGCATACATCAACTATAGTCGACGAAAGTTAACTCTCAAGATTCGGCAAAAAGAAAGCCAGCATTTTCAAGCTGGCTAATCTGGAGAACTAGTCTGTAATCGGCTCCTGTGGGGAGGGCTGCACATTTCGCTGCCGGTAGAGGTGCGCTCCCGCTAACAAAATAGCTAAGCCGATTGAAACGAACACGCAGGCATCGGAGATAGAATTTGTTGTTATCGCGATTGATGCCACAAGAACACCTAAGATCTGACACATACGTCCAAGGTAAGCGCCTTGCCGAGTATCGACTTTTGCCTCCTCAGACAAGCTAATAGGTGTGTCTAAGTTCGCTTTTAGCAACGCGATTTCATCCCCGCGTTCACCTGAAGTTTCTCGATAGAAGCATCGTGTAAGGATAAAGAAGCCACCGGTTATCACTATATGCGCGATCAGAGTCATTGAAACAAGTAAGTCAACTGACTCTCGACTGGTGAAGCTAGTAGCTTCAAACCAAGGCAACAACCAATCCACATTGAAGACAAACTGCATAAAGAACGACACTGCCAATCCAACAGCAATCGTTGCCCAACCGGACCAGTCCGGTGTTTTTAACGTCACAAGTGCTAGCAAAGATGGGATCGCCAATGGCGTTTGCAATAGCGCGCCAAATAGCATCATGATATCGAAGAAGCTATATTCCTTAATGGACGCAAACAGCAAAGCTGCCAAGATACAGAGCAAGCCATTAACCACGGTTGCAACCTTGCCAACAAATAACTGCTTTTGTTCTGTTGCTTTAGGATTGAGCACCGATTGATAAACATTTCGCACAAAAATGCCCGCATTTCGATTCAAAGCAGTAGTCATGGGAGCAATGGTGGCCGCAAGCATTGCTGCAAGTACCAAACCAAGCATTCCTGCGGGTAGGAAATGATCAATGTAATAAACATAAGCGGCGTTGTTTGCACTCTCAGCAAGCTTAGGATAGTGCGCCATAAGATCCACGCCCATCGCTGCGGTTACCCAGGGAGGAACAAACCACATAACTGGACCAAAAATAAATAGGATACCTGCGAACATAGCTGCTTTTTTCGCTTCTCTCTCGTTGGTTGTCACCAAAAAACGATAGCAAGAAAGTGCGTTATTCGCGCTAATCGTTTGCTTGAGAAGCATCATCACCACCCAAAGCCAAAATATTTGCCAATAGCTAATGTCTGCTCCCATGTAATTATCAGCAGGATAGCTATTTATTAATGACACTGGGCCACCGACCTCAAGCAAAGCAAAAGCCCCAACCGACATGGTAATCGCAACCAGCAAAATGAGCTGAATGACATTGGTTGCCGATACTGTCCAGGAGCCGCCACTCGCGGCAATGAAGGTCACCAATAGGCCAACACCAACAATCGTAACCACAAGATCAATGTTAAAAACCGCTGCAGCGAAAAGGGCTAAGCCGTTTAACCAGATCGCCGCGGACATAATAGTCAAAGGAAAAGAGAGCCAGGTATAAACTTGCTCAGATACACGCCCAAACCGAACCTTGATCGCTTCCATAGCAGTTTCGACACGCATCTTGCGATAGCGAGCAGCAAAATACCAAGCCGCCACTAAAAAGCCCAAAGCATTGCCCCAAAAAATGAACAATACTGTAAGTCCATCTTCAAAGGCCTTAGCGGCAGCCCCCGTAAAGGTCCAAGCCGAAAACTGTGTCATGAAAGCCGTGGCTCCAGCCATCCACCACATCATTGCCCCACCGCCACGAATGAAGCCGGAACTATCTGTAGCAAAACGCTTAAACGCCAGGGCGGCGAACAACACAAAAGCAAAGTAACCGACAACAATTGCACCATCAATGAGTTCCATACCGCTCCTTATGCATCATGGCTTATTCATTTTCTGTGATAAGTTCCAATGGCTTCGTCGCCCACACAGAGCTCAAGAACCCGCAATGATGAAACTCGACCTAAATCACACTTAGTCGCTTAGAGTAGAAATATTACTACCATAACTTCAATTTATGCTGGTAAATTAGAACACATTAAAACAACGTTTCAAATAAAATTTAGTTATCTATTTGTTTCTTGAAAGACGTGGGGGATCTTAGAGCTGTTGCGATCAAGACCTCTCAGAGCAACGTCAATGTGGTAGGTATACCACCACAGTAATGCCATCATAAAAAGAATCAGTTAGTTACACTAAATCAGACTCTTACTGCCCAGTTTCATTTCATTAAGAACAAATGAAACTGGTTACTCTCAAGCTGGATATTTAACTATGAGCCAATACAAAATAGCGATCATCGGCGAATGCATGGTGGAGCTACAACGCAAAGAAGATCTACTGAAGCAAAGTTTCGGTGGTGATACATTGAACACGGCGCTATACCTTTCTCGTTTGACGAAAAATTACAACATTTCAGTAAGCTACATTACCGCGCTAGGCAACGACCCTTTCTCATCTGAAATGCTTAAAGCATGGTCGGACGAAGGTATCGATACCGACCAAGTGTTGCGCCTAAACGACAAAATGCCCGGCCTTTATCACATCGAAACAGATGACACTGGCGAGCGCACCTTCTTCTACTGGCGCAGCGACGCAGCAGCCAAGTTCGTGTTTGATCAACCAGAAAGCCAATCTCTTGTTGAATCTTTAATGGATTACGATGCGGTTTACCTAAGCGGCATTACCTTGGCTATTTTGACCGACTCTGGACGTGACACTCTGTTTAGCTTCCTAGAGAAATTCAAAGCCAAAGGTGGCAGTGTCTTCTTTGACAACAACTATCGTCCAAAGCTTTGGGCGAGCCGCGATGCCGCTCAGCGCACGTACCTAGCGATGCTTGGTTTTACTGACACCGCACTACTTACCTTCGAAGATGACCAAGACTTGTTTGGCGACACATGCCTAGAGGAGTGCATCGAGCGCACTCAACACGCTGGTGTCAACGAAATTGCCATTAAACGCGGCGCAAAAGAGTGTCTTGTACTTAGCGAAGGTCGCGCAGAGTATGTCGCACCCAAGCCGGTCGACTCCGTGATTGATACCACAGCCGCCGGTGACTCATTCAGCGCCGGTTATCTTGCCAAGCGCCTAACCGGTGGCGACGCATTCAGCTCAGCCGCTATGGGGCACAAAGTCGCAGGCACAGTCATTCAATACCGCGGTGCTATTATTCCTAACACAGCAACGCCAACTCTTGATTAGTAGGACAAAGACAAATGACAACCCTAAACGAACAGCTAGCAAACCTTAAAGTAATTCCTGTCATTGCCATCAACAAAGTTGAAGATGCTTTTCCTCTAGGTAAAGCACTCGTAGACAACGGCATGCCATGTGCAGAAATCACCTTCCGCACCGAATGTGCAGCCGATGCGATTGCAGCGATGCGTCAAGCATACCCAGAGATGCTGATTGGTGCAGGTACCGTTCTTACTAATGAGCAAGTCGATCAAGCGATTGAAGCAGGCGTCGATTTTATCGTAAGCCCAGGCTTCAACCCACGCACTGTTCAATACTGCATCGACAAAAACGTACCCATCGTACCGGGTGTTAATAACCCAAGCCTAGTTGAGCAAGCGATGGAAATGGGTCTGCGTACATTGAAGTTCTTCCCAGCAGAACCATCTGGTGGTGTGGGAATGCTAAAAGCGCTGACAGCTGTGTATCCAGTGAAATTTATGCCAACAGGTGGTGTAAGCCTGAAGAATGTCGATAACTACCTATCTATCAAGTCTGTATTGGCATGTGGCGGCACTTGGATGGTTCCAACGAATCTTATCGACGAAGGTCGTTGGGAAGAGCTTGGTCAGTTGGTGAAAGACGCGGTCGCTCACGTTAACTAATCCAACATTTAACTAAATAAAAGCAGCCCCACAAGCATTAGCTTGTGGGGCTGCTTGTTATCTGCATGGCGACTAACTCGATAAATCCATCTCGGCGACCTTAGCCCTGTTCTCTTGAACTGAGTTTAAGCCCCACTCCATCACGTTGCTACTATCGCCATGATGATACAGCTCATCGCCATTAGCATGATTGAGAATTTTCGCTGCTCGCCACGCCGCAAGACTCAATTGTGGTTCAATAATTCCATGGTTATGAGTACCTGAATTCACAACAAACAACTTGTTATCACAAGGCTGCTTCCAAAGGGCTGCGTACTCAGAATTAAGTAGCGGTCTAGAAAACTCATCCAATTGCAGCTTATCGGCAATGCCCTGAAGGCAGGGTGCCAACACTCGCTTAAAGCCTGTACATAGAATCACAACGTCAGCTTCAAGTACTTTCTCGTGTTCCGTAACGCCATGACGAAGCCGTAACTGATGTTGCTTACCTGACAAATCTAGCCCCACAAGCTCTTGATGCGGCTGCACTGTCCACCACTTTGGATTTCTCAACACATACTTGTCGTGATACAAACTCTGATAGATCGACGACAAACAGTCATCGGTGATCCCATCACTGGTGAGCTTTTGGCGAGACACCTCACGCGCTTGACGCTCCTTGTCGAGATAGTAAAACTGATTCACATAATCCGGCATAAAAAACTGGTCGCTAAAACAGCTTTCATCTAGCCCTTCTAGATTTGCACGGCGTGACATCCAATCAAGTTGTCTCGGCTTACCAAAATCACCGGCAAACACATGCTGAAAGATATCCGCACCTGTTTGCCCACCGCCGATGATTGCAATGCGTTTGCCCGTTAAATCTGGCTTACGCACCATCATTTCGTGGGCATGGAAACAGTGATCGCTAAGCTTATCCTGCGCGCACTCCGGCACCGCAGGCTGCGTCCCTGTGCCAACAACCAAATGACGGCTGGTTACCGTCTCACCATTTGCAGTAATCACAAAGTGATCATCGGCAAAGCGCACCTCACTGATGTCAGTGCCGAATTGGGTATTAGGGAGCTGTTTGGCTGTCCATGCCATGTAATCGGAAAACTCTAACCTCGATATCATAAAATCACCACGCGCGGTGAAAGGGTAAAATTTTTGGTTCTTCACCAAGTAATTCATAAACGTGTAAGGGCTGGTAGGGTCTATGGCCGTGACCAAGTCTTTTAAAAACGAGGTTTGCATCTTGGCGTGATTGAGCAGTAGCCCAGGATGCCAAGCAAATTCAGGTTTACGTTCAAAAAATTGGCTTTTTAACTCTGCCTTGGGTGCAGCTAACGCTGCGATACTCAAGTTGAAAGGACCTATGCCTACTCCAACCAAATCAAAATCAACTGTTTTCATTGTATTTTTTCCTAGCCTGATACGTACTCTCTTATCCACTTAAATGGCATAAGCATCAAAGAAGCGCTGTCGTCGACATTGCAGCATCGCTGCTGTTTTGTGTGGAAAATCAAAATCGAAAAGGTGTTCAAATCCTATTCGCTCTGTCAGTGTCAACACTTTTTTATTATCTGCACGAGGTTCACCCATCACATTTTTAGTGTTGAGATTGGCCAAGAAGCAATAGTGCACGATGCTTCGCGACCAAGCGGAGAAATAACGCCAGCCTCGAAAACGTGAATTCGCGGACAGCATATGAACGCCGCGGTCAAACTCATCGACATCATAAAATGGCCCTAGACGATCTTCTGCAGTCCAATAGATCTCGAAGTAACCAAAAGGGATGCCATCAAACTCACCGATGACCGGGAACTGGTGAGGATCGCTTTCCATCTTGCTCAAGTATTGCTGATGGGACAGCTTAGACCCGCTTAACTCCCAAACCGGCGCTATCACAGGATCGTTGTGCCAGCGATGGAAACCATTGAGATCTCTTGGTAGCTGCGCTTTTCTAAAACACACCACTCGCTTCTCTCGGTAGAGGTAACGCTGATAGAACACATCTTCCGGCTTGTCGGGGCGGGTTGGATATTGAATTCCGTGCTCGGTTAGCTGCTGTAATTGCACACTCGGCTGGCAATCAGGATAGTGCCAAATTGGCGCGTGTTGCAGAAATGCCGAGCGGCTAAGCAGACCTTGCTTGTCAAGAACGTCACCCACTGATGACGGCGCATCTGGGCACTCAATCTGCGCTGCATCGAAATGATAGAAAACATGCTCTATGGCCGACCACCACACCAAGTCTTGTTTCGCTTCGATTGTCACCGTCACCAAATCATCGCAAAGGCTAGCACTGACTCGGCCGCGCTCAATCGAATCAGAAACCAATGACCACTCATTGTGCTGGGTTTGATAAACACTGATGTAACTGCCATCGGGCAGTGGCTTAGTACACTTAGGCAGGTTTTGCCCTAAAAGTGGGTTGGTAATGTCACGATAAATCTCAGCAGGATTCGTCAGTGTGGCTTCATTATTTTCTTCTAGGAAGCATAGGAAGTTTCGTTTCCAGCGTAGAGTCGGAGAACCCAGTAAATAGTCATAGAAAGAGGGATCCAAAGGATGAGCCGCTGCCAGTCGAGCCAAGTGCTCTCGGCACACCTCATACAATTTTTCTTCTGTAACTAAGCCACCAGCGGCAATCGCAGACACCGTATTCATCAAAGAATTGCCGATAAGATAATAAGCAAGATACGGGTTCACTTGTTCACTCGCCATAAAGTACTCAGGATCAACGCTTTCAAACACCGAGGAAAAGCGCTGCAATGCCAACTCAGTGATGCCACTGCCCTGACAGTCCCGATACATCATGCCAAACGGCAGTCCACCTTCGATTTTAAGTACAATATTTTGCTGGTGAGCAAGAAGGACCAACCCATAGTCACTGCGAGCGATACACAATGGCGCCATCACATGCTGCATAAACTGCCCCATCCATAAACACGCAGCCTGCTCTAAGGTGATTGATTGCGTTGCTGCCACCTGCTTAACCCAGGTAACGACTTGAGGCTCACTTTGTTCGACACAAATCTGGTTCGCAGTCGCAAGAAGATGATGTCCCAGTGTTGTGTCATGGCTATTTTTGTCGTGATCCGCAATCGACTGATAAAACGGATTATGACGAAAACTCACTAATGGCAGATCCAGTTCGTGTCCTTGCTTTGAGCAAATAGTTACCCACGCGGGCTCTTCAATAAACGTGGTACAAGACAGCCTTTGCACTAGCTCCTGACCAGCCTCATGGCTCAGCAATTGACTAAACAGCGTGCCACGTCTTGCCTCTCGGGGTGTTAAAAGACGCAGTGAGTTGGTCAATTTGATGGGCAATGAGACCTTCAGCATCCATGGCATATTTGGGTGATAAATAGCACGGCAAGACGATGTCGCTTGCCAGCCACCACTTTGTAGCTGAAGATCAACAACACCACCTTTCAACTCTTCAGCCTCTTGAGACGCTCTCCAAGCCTTTGCCTGCAAAGGGTGCATGGGATATGGTAAATAATCGCCAGCCACAAGCCCCCTGCTCTCTTCTGGTACTGACAAAGCAAACAAGGTTTGCAAATGATGCTCAAAAGTCTCGACCTGCGCCTCGCCTACAAGCTGATCTTTTGCCACCGCAAACCATTCAATAGCAAACTCCGCTTCAAATTCAGGTAAGAAGTGGGCCTGTTCGCTGTGAGACAGTGGCGCGCAACTTTTCGGACTGGGGTGCATACTGTGGCCACCTACCAGCGCTTGTTCAGACTCGATGAATTTAGCTGGCGCAGCGACTGAGCCATGTCTTGCCTTATACGCTGACGCGCGTTGCATATAGTTATTCGAATCGCCGATGCGCTGAAGTAAGCGATCGCGCTTTTCTGAGCTTGCTATCTCGAAGGAACCAAGCACAAGATCCACCGCAATAGGAAAAGACACCTCAGATACTGAGCCATCATTAACGTGATAGATTTCTTGCGTATATCGATGGCGACCATTAGCAGAGACGTAGCTTAACGGTAGCCACAGGGTGCCGATAGAGAGCGAAAAACACGCGCATTTTTGCGATTTACCCGCGATGTCGGCCTCGATGACCCCTGCTTCGATAAACAGACCATCCATATCAACAAAAAGACTATTGAAAAACGATTGAAAACTGAGTGTATGTGCCATTTTATTTCTCCGTCATCCATGCACTTAACTGATTGGGGGCTTGCCACACTTGGGTGTATTGGCTCACGTTCACTCTTGGCTTCTGACGCACTTCAATCGGCGTACCAAAGACCATAAAGCCGACAGGATAATGCTCACTACTCAGACCGAGAATTTCACGAACACCCGGCAGTTCAACCGCATCCGTGGAGTACCACACGCCACCAAAGCCCAATCGATCTGCGGCCAGCAATGTCATTTGACACGCTGCGGCCGCAGACAGGATCTGATCTTGTTGGCTCACTTCTTTATGTGTTTGAACGCGCGCCGAAATCAACACCAAACTCGGTGCCTGACTAAGGTAGTCCGCCAGTCGATTAGCTTGTGCGGCTGTGACCTTGGCATCATGACTTAGCCAGGCGTCTCGTAGATGGCTGACTAAATTGACAATGTGGTCGCTTTCAACAACCAAGAAATGCCAAGGGCGTAAACGACCATGATCCGGAGTGCTCATGGCAGCTTGCAGTATGGCCTGCATTTGCACCTTGTCGGGTGCAGGCTTGCGCATCTCATGAACATGATAAGAAACGCGCTGATAAAGGGAGTTAAGTTCGTGCATATTGATATTTTCTGTAGCCAACTAAAATAAGAATTAGGAAATAGACACTGCCTAAAATTGACACCATCAAACCCGCCGCAATTTCATTCGGGGCGGTCAAGGTGCGTCCAAGGCCATCGGCCCAGACCATTAACGTGGCACCAATAAGTGCAGCAGCGGGAAGAAGATGTTGATGTCGATATAGCCCCATCATTCGAGCGCAGTGAGGAGCCAAAAGACCCACAAAACTAATCGCGCCAACATGAGCGATAGAGATAGCAGTAAGCCCAGCAGCGATGGCCAGCAACCACAAACGATGTTTAGCGATAGGCACGCCAAGTGCCACCGGTAGTTGCTCCCCAAGACTGAGCACATCCAAACTGCGCAATAAAGGAATGAGCGCTACGCAAAGTCCAATCACAACCCCAAAAAATGGGACAAGCTTGTCGATAGATGCACCGTAGGTAGTGCCCGATAACCACATCAAGGTCACTGAGGTAGTACTGCTGCCGAAGGTAAGCAAAATATGGGTCGCAGTACCGGCAAACGCAGAGATCACGATGCCAAATAGTGCTAATTGAGCAACACTTAGTTGCTGTTTTAAGCCCCAAGAAAGCATAGCAAGCACCAACACAGCACCAGCCAACGAAGCAAGCGTCAGTACGATTTGCGAAGCGCTGGGTTCGACCACCAGCACACAGGCAATGATCAACACTGAAAAAGCGCTCACACCGGAGATGTCAGGACTTGCCATCGGGTTTCGAAATAGCGTTTGCAATATCACCCCCGCACAAGCGAGTCCGACTCCGGCAACACTTGCTAGTAGAACGCGTAAGTTATCCCAATAGCCAAGTAAACCGTCGTTAGAACCATAATAGTGATTAGAATGTCCCCAAAAGTGCGCGCTAAAGACAAACGCTAAAGTAAGCAGAAACAAGGTTTTCTTAGGTTTTAAATGAACAAACGGTGACAGCGTCAAACCATGTTGGTCACTTGCCGATGCGACTTGTCCACGGCGACGTAAAAGGAGTGAAATAAAAAATGGCGCGCCGATCAGGGCAGTAAACACTCCGGTAGGTAATCGATAGCCTATCACTAGCATACCGCGAGAGCACCACTCAGCAATGAGCACCAAGCTAGCGCCAACCAACACAGACAAAAGCCATAGCAACCATATACTGCGGTTCTCATTTGCTCTCATATACAGCGCTCGAGCGATATGCGGCGCCATAAGCCCTACAAATGCCACCAGACCCACGAGTGCGGTAGCCAGAGACGCCTGCGCGATGGCCAGTGTAAGAATGCACCAACGCCATCGACTCACCGCTACCCCTAACGACGATGCATGTGTGTCACCGAGCAAAAACAGGGACAGCTTTGGCAATACCAATAAGGTCGCGAGCAGCAACAAACCGATGATAGGGGAGTAAGTCGCAACGGGAGAAATACTGGTTTGCAGCACCTGCCCGCTACCCCACAGGAACAATCCATCTGTCTGATTTTCAAAATAAAGTAGCAACACAGATGACACTGCGCCCGCTCCAAGCCCAAGTGCCATGCCCACTAAAATAATTGCCAGCTGTCCACCGCCAACCAAACGGCTCACCGCCATTACGATACCCGACAGCAGCAAGGCACCAACAAGCGCCCCCGCCCAGACCACAACAAAGCCACTCTGAGGGAATAGTATTTGCGCCAGCACCGCACCAAGCAGCGCACCCGATGCAATGCCTAAGGTTGAAGGTGAGGCAAACTCATTATTAAGCGATACCTGGATGAGCAGACCGGAACTTGCGTGCAATGCACCAATCATTATTGCCATCAGTGCAGTAGGTAACCACACACTGTCGAACATGGCTTGCGCCACCATGGGATCACCAATAGACGGTAAGATCGTTAGGTATCCAACCAACGCCAGCACCAATAATCCGAAAAGAGGTAGAAACGTCTTAACCATGCTCTGCCCCACTGAATTGTTCTGCACTGCCTTCAGGCGAATGAGTATCTAATGAATGAGTATCTGGTGAATGAACGCTTTTTAGATTAGCGCTATGAGAATGCGCTTCGATTGCCTGTGTAAAAGCGCGAGCCATACGTTCAATGGATACCGGACCACCAAAACTCCAAAGCGGCTCTACCGGCTCAATATGTTGATCGCGAACGAAAGGCAGAGTCTTCCACACTGGAGAAGCCGTGATGTACTCACTATTGGCTTGATCGCCCGCTAACAGAACCAAGCTATTGTTAAGCTGGGGCAGCTGCTCGATGGTCAGATGGGTAAAGTCTTTACCTGGTAGAGCTTGAGTCCAGTGATAATTTAGCCCCAAACGGCGAATGATTTGCCCTGCTAGACTGTTGTCACTGAAGACCCGAAGTCCGTAGCCCATGCCAACAAACTTGGCATAGGTGATTGGTTGAGAATATTGCAGGCGCTGGCGAAGCTTGGCGAGCGTTTGGTACAACGCCTCGACTATCACCTCTCCCTGCTCACTATTACCAGTCACCTTCGCTATGGCTTTGAACACGCGTAGTGATTGATCAAAGTAGTTAAACGATCTCTCATCACTCGACGCATATTGCCGGTAAAGCAAGGTAGGCGCGATTTGCTCAAGCTGCGGCAGTAACCGCTGATGACGAAATTGATAACCAACTATCAGATCCGGTTTCAAGCTAGCAATAGCAGCGAGACTTGGCTCTTGGCGACGGCCAATATCCAATACATGATCACCAATGGCAGGATGGTTGGTTTGCCACTTTTTATAACCATTGATTTGCGGCGCACCTATGGGCTCAATGCCCAGTGTCAGCAACATTTCAGCAACGCTCCAATTCAGCGCTACTACCCTTAACTTAGGCTTATCAACACTCACACAGGTTGCCAAGCATACCTGGTTTGGGATTTGAGCTTGGCTCGACGTCGCGACCAACATTATTATCGCTACCCAAAACGTTTTCATCGCTGCGCCTCCGGCCACAAAATCAACTGACCATCAACGTTTACCTGCTTAATCGGTGTGTGGTAAATGTCGGAAATCACGCTTGGTGCCAACACCTCACTGACCTTACCTTGCGCAACCATGCTGCCCTCGGAAATCAGCATCGCATTATCACTGTAGAGCTTAGCTTGATTGAGATCGTGCAATACCCAAACGACGGTTTTGCCATAATCAGTATTAAGCCGCCTTACGATGGTGAGTAGATTGATCTGATGAGCAATATCGAGCCATGACGTGGGCTCATCCAACATGAGAATTGGCGTATCCTGAGCCAGCACCATGGCCAGCCAGCAGCGTTGGAGTTCACCACCAGACAGTGACGTCAGGGGCGTATCTCGGTAACAAGTGACTTCGGTCTCTTGCATGGCCCACTCAATCAATGCTCGATCTTTATCATCACTTCGCTGATACCAGCGCTTATGTGGGTGACGACCGAAAGCAACAAGCTCTTTCACCGTTAAGGTGGCTGGTAGTGGGTTTCGTTGGGGCAATAACGCCAAAGAACGCGCGAGATGTGGTTTAGAGAGGCTAGAAAGTGGAGCACCTTCTAGCGTCACGTCACCGCTTGTCGGTGCGCGCAGTCCACTGACAATAGAAAGTAGCGTACTTTTCCCTGAACCATTCGGACCGACCAATGCAGTCACCTCCCCTTTCGGGAAGGTGCCACTGACGTCGCTCAGTAAGGTTTTACCCTGAATATCTAGATTGAGGTTGGAGAACTGTAGCGACATAACGGTTAAAACTCCGCACTGTAGCTAAGCGCAAATGTGCGACCTTGACCGTTGTAACGAAATAGATCTGGGGCAGAAATCGTTCCGTATAGAACCTGAGCTCGCTGACTCCAAATCGTTTCGTAAACCGTGTTAAATAGGTTCTCGATACCAAAATTAATTTGACCTACAGGGAGCGCGTAGTAACCGGTTAAGCCCGCCAAATGGTATCCGTCTAGCTTGTTATTGTCTGCGTCCTCGTAGTCTGCCAAGGATTGCAAGAACAGCTCCGCACCATAATTTAGGTTGTCGTAACCCACTCTCGTCACCGCACTAGACGGGCTAGCAAACTGCACTGACATGTCTTGCCAAGAGCCTTGGTTTTTCTCTTCACTGCGGATCCATTGCCCTTGAATACCAGCATAGATGTTTTGTGTGAAGTAGTAATCAAACTGACCTTCGATACCATAAATACGACTCTCTTCATTGCCGACATCTAAGGTCATGTCACTAGTATTGATCTTCTGAGTCTTATCCGATAGTGAATAGTAACCCGCTACCTGTGCTTGATAACTCTCCCCCGCGGCACGCCAGCCCAACTCAAACGAATTGGTCTTTACACCGGGTAACGGAGTGTTGTTAATATTGACACTATTAACCAAGGTCGCTCTACCAGGGTTAGAGGTATAGTCGTACGTCCCTTTACCATAAACTTTTGCTGGATCTGGCACATTGAAGCCTTGGCTAAAGTTCGCCCATAGCTGCTGGCTATCTGACACGTCATAAACACCACCGACATTGAGTAGCCAAACATCCGTTGATGAACTGCCGCCAGGTATTGCATCCGCACCAGAGATAAGGCCCTGAGCCACATACTCTTGTTGCGACAAGCCAACAAAGTCACTGACGTCATATCGCGTTTGTTGATAGCGAACCCCACCGGTTAACAGCCAATCAGGGGCTACACGCCAATTAGCTTGGGCGAACAGTGCCGCGTTTTGAGTATCGATATCTGGATAACGCTGATGTTCGCGCAGTTTCTCAAACGTCATTGCTCCCGATGCCATCGCGGTCGCAAGATCAAACACACGCTGTTTTGCACTAAATGTCTCTGATGCGTACTCGCCACCATAGTTTAGTGACATGTTTTGCCACTCTTTTTGTAGCATCAACTTGCCACCAAAAATGCTGGTGTCTTGCTGAGAAGCGCCATACATAGGTGTTCGAGTATCTGGGAATGGAAAAAAACCTAGCTCTTCGCTGCGATAGTAGAGCTGCGCCAAAAGCGCATGAGACAGCACCTCATCATGCTTATACTGTGCATTGACAAAAGTACGTTTTGTCGACGGCTGTTCATCAAGCTTCAGGCCTTTTCGAATTTCAATGAACTCAGGGAAGCCCATAATGCCCGCCAAATTAGGGCCCAAATACGCGCCATACTCAGTATCTTGCTGACTGTCGTAGTATTGCGCTGTCAGGGATAGTGACTGTTGCTCATCAAAGTGAAACTCTAGATTGCCCATAACATCAACGGCATCGTTGAACTGCATGTCTGTTTGCGTTATGTCGGGCATAATCATGTTGCCATCGCCATCAAACGCAGCACCTTTGCCTTCATAAGCGACCGAAAGACGACCTGCTACCATGTCATTACCGCCAGAAATGGCGACTGCCGCCTGTTTGGTTAGATCTTCACTACTGTTGAAGCCAGAGACACCGCCAATACGAGCCTCAACGCCTAACTCTCCAGACTCGCCTTTTTTGGTAATGATATTGATGATACCGCCCGATGCTCCCGCGCCAAATAATGCGGTCGCACCAGATAACACCTCAACACGCTCGATGTTAAATGGGTTAATACTGTCGAATTGGCGGCTGATCTCACGCGTTGAGTTCAGCGATACACCATCAATCATCACGAGTGCTGAGCGCCCACGTAGGTTCTGTGAGTAGTTAGTTCGACTTCCACTGCCAAAGTCAAAACCTGGAATCAGCCTTCCGAGGGCTCCTTTTAAGTCAGCGCCCGCATTGATCTGCTTTTCGAGTTCTTTTTGATCGATTACCCACATGGTTGTTGCAGAATCCGCGATCGTGCTTTGGATTTTTGAGCCCGTTACAATCACCGTTTCTAGGTCTGATTTTGGTGAAGCATAAGCGGCACTGTGAACCAAGATGGCCAATGTGGTGAGGGGAAGACCCTTTCTCACTAAAGTGTTCATGTTGTTCCTTTACTTTCTGATATAGAGGTGGTTAAAAGCGAGCGAGATGTCGATACTACGACCCACATCAGACTCAAAATAACGAGGGCGAACAGGCTCGATGCATAGAGAGCATTGATGCCAACGCTCAGGCACAGTGCAGCGCTGGCAGTGCCTACTAGATGTCCCAATGAATGACTTTGAGCCAGCAATCCACTGGTCACAGACACCTTGCGCTTCGGCTCTCCACGCCGAAACGCAACTTGGCTGTACCAAGGGGGTAAACCCGCTATCGATAGCGCGAGAGCTAAGCCTGCGAGGATTAAGTTCATTAAATTAGGATCTGGAACCAGCGCTAAAAAACCGAAAACCACTAAACCGAAGGCAATGATGAAAAGGCGAGTCTTGAGCCACCTCGCCAGACGGGGCATAACCCAAACTTGCAGAATAAACAGCAGCATCGACAACCCAAGCATCAAAAAAGCGAGCATCTCACTCGCCTGCTCGGCGTCACCTACTTGTGATGTCATCTCGGGAGCGAGTGCGAGCTGAAAACTCGCCACCAAGGCGGTGGTTGAGAGCGCTATGAGAAACGGCGCGATCAAAGAGGGCGGAGACAATAAGAATAACGACAGAGCTTTGATGTTAGGTGCAGTAGATAGCTCTGCTTCTTGACCAGTAAAAGAGATAGATGGGCGCTTAAAAAAGCTCCAAAACATCGGCAGAAAAGGTATCACCAATACCCAAAACCAATCCACTGGCAATAAAACCAATCCCGGTCCTGCCAATCGTCCGAGTGTCAAAGCTCCACTTATTTTGGATAGCTTCTTGTACTGTCTTTGCTCACATGACGTTTGTGCATACATGCTCCCTTGAGCAATCGGCATGAACGCACTTGAAAAGAACCCCATAAATAAACGAGTCACACCAATCAGCACGAGAGACTCAATACTAACCTGGACGCTATTGGTTGCACCTAAAAGCAAAACCACAAACAAAGCATTCGATAGAAAGTAGCCTAATATCGTTATTGTTGCGCTAGACAAGTAACCAAGACGAATAATTTTTCCTGGCCAAAATGCCGAGCCAATAAAGAAACTCAGCATATTTAAATTCAGGAAAGCTATTATCAAAGACCATGAATTTCTAGAGTCTTCAATACTGATTACTGCCACTAACACTGGCAATAAACTCAATAACAATGTTTGATTTAGCCCTACTGCAAGCAAGGCACCGCGCATCCACATAGCAACAACTACACAACAAATTTTGTGAAAATGATAATAATTATCGTTATGATTGTTGATCTCATATCATTTTGTCAATAGATTATTTACATAATCGAATCACATCCATATCTACCTATTTATCAATTAGATAATGACAAAGAGGGGCCAATCATGACAAAGAAGTACTGGTATCAGGCAAATCAAAAGCTCATCGCCAAAGCACTTAGCGAGCTTGATTTTGAAGAGATGTTTGAGTTCGACCGTGAGGTCGCCATGAGTAAAGACATTGCGCGGATAACACTTGTTTTAAATAAGGTCACCTGGCAGTTTGATGCAAGAAAAAGTATTTGGGGAATGTATAACCCTATTATTAATTCGATAAATAATGAAAACTCAAATAACCCAACAATTAGTGAGTTTTTAATTGATCTTCAAGCGACGATAAAAATAAACGACATCGACCTTTCTGGTCTCATAGAAGAAATGAATCAAACCCTATTCAGTGAAGTGGAACGCGTCAAAATACTTGAACATGTCACCGCATCGGATATCATCAATTGCGATGAAACCCAAAGACAACGTTATCTCGATGCACACCCAAAACTGATCGCCAATAAAGGTCGATTAGGCTGGGGAGAAGATGAGTTACAACGTTACTCACCAGAAACCGGTATCGGTTTTCAACTGCGTTATGTGGCTGTGCACCATTCACTTTGCCACAGCGGGTTTCGTGACGATCTAGCAGCTGACGATTTGATCAAAGCCACCATGTCACCGAGTGATTATGACAGTTTGCATGTACAGCTACCAAAAGGTCACGAAGCGGATTACCTGATGATTGCTATACACCCTTGGCAATATCAACGCTTTATCCGCATTCAATTCCAAGACTACTTTGAGGACGGGCGGTTTATCGACCTAGGCTACTCACAAGCACTATGGCAACCCCAACAGTCCATACGCACGCTCAGCGCCCTATCCCCAGCAACCAAATTCGATGTTAAAACAGCGGTGACCATTCTCAATACCTCTTGCTATCGCGGTATTCCAGGTAAATATATTCAGCAAGGTGCTGCCATATCGACTTGGCTAGCAGATATTGCTAGCAGCGACCCACTGCTCAACTCCCGGGGGCTTAAGGTGCAGCAAGAACTCGGGGGAATTTTTGTTTCTCACCCGTATCAATCTCAAATCGAAGGCGCCTATCGATATAATGAAATGCTCGGCTGCATTTGGCGAGAGCGCGCGGAGTCAGTTATCAATTCAGCGCAAAGACCGATGTCGATGGCAACATTAATGCAGGATGATGGCAAAGGAAACGCCTGTATCTTAGCGTTGATTGACGCCTCTGGCCTTTCACAGGAACAGTGGCTAACTCAACTGTTTCGCCATGTCGTCATCCCACTCTATCACTTGATGTGCCAATATGGTGTTGGACTCGTCGCTCACGGGCAAAATGTGACACTGACTCTTGAAAACAATCAACCGGTAGGCTGTATCATCAAAGACTTTCATGGCGACTTAAGGTTGGTGGACGAAGAACTCCCTGAACTGGACTCACTCGATGATGACATCAAACAGAACCTAACACGCCTACCAGCCAAGTATCTAGTTCATGACCTTCTGACTGGTCATTTCGTCACTGTGCTTCGATTTATTTCCCCGTGGCTTGATACAGAATGGCTAGAACAGAATGGACTAAAGCATCAAGGGATCAGCGAGACTAAATTCTACGGCCTACTCGCTAACGAGATTCAACGCTACCAAGCAGAGCACTCTCATTTAGCACCTCGATTTGAAGCCTTCAACCTGCTTAGCGAGCACATCGATAAGGTTTGCCTTAACCGAGTGAAGTTTAAAATTGGATATGGGGAAAGTAATCAAAGGCCACTGCCGGAGCTTGGGGAGCCGATAACGAATCCTTTAGTGCTCAGGTTAAGAGCACAAGACAACGAGTAATTAGATGCGCGGTGATCTAGTGACAAGAGAGTCACTAGATCTTTGAAACTGCTCAGATCAAGCCATCGATACCCAGATTGCGCAGCAAATCATGATCAATATCATCAAGCTCCACAACACGTAGATATAAACCACACTTAAGTTAATAAAAATTCGTGGGCAAACCGTTCGTATTTGTGTCAGTTTTCGCTTTGTAGCCCATTTTGGAAAAGTGACAGCAGTCAGCAGCGCAACACCATGTATTAACGCTACAAAATGGAATCCTCTTACAACTGAAAGTTCAACAGGAGTATAGTGTTTAGAGTTGAAAGCAAATTCAACGACACTTTTTGGAGTAAAGTAGGTCATTAGTCCACCAACCAAAATGAACCACACAAATAGGATGCCACTAAAAACAAAAAACAGAAGAAAGGCCCAATCAATTACTTGCATACTTTAAAACCCTTAGCTCGTCTACTACTGAGATATCAGAGTAACGACGCTTGTAAACATCAACACCAATATAGCCTATTCGACTACTAACCATTGCTGCTCCAGCAGCTAAATCAGACTCAACGCGGTCACACAGCAAATCACCGTCAAAATAGTGAGAGTCCAAAGTACGTATATGTATGTTACCGAAAGCTTTATGAAGATAGGTGAACATACTGAACGTATTTCCGTCAATTTTCGTTTTGTCGCCCACTTAGGAAAAGTAACAGCGGTTAGCAGGGCAACCCCATGTATCAAGGCTACGAAATGAAACCCTCGGACTAGTGCTAGCTCGCCATTAGTGAAATGTTCGGGAGAGAAAGCATAATGAATGACACGTTTTGGTGTGAAAAATGTTAAGACTCCTCCTATCAATATAAACCACACACATAGTAATCCCCCAAAAACAAAAAACAGAATAAATGCCCACTTTATAACTTGCATACTTTTCACCCTAAGGCTAGCTAACTTGAACCCACTCAATTTCGGTATCGTTATCTATTGCAAATGGTACTTTTTGCACTCTTGGAAGTAACAATGCGTAGCTATGACCAAATAACCAATGACTAAAGAGACGACAAGTAGGGTTTTAATTGCACTAAACATAATCAGCTAAAAGTCTTCATAATTACCAAACAAACAACAACCGAAACTGTCAAAATCCACAGGACGTATATATATGTGACGGAAAGCTTTATGAAGATTGGAGAACATACGGCGCGTATTTCCGTCAATCGCCGCTTTTTAGCCCATTTGGGAAAGGCGACTGCAGTGAGCAAAGCTACGCCGTGTATTAGCGCTACAAAGTGAAACCCTCTCACTAGCGCAAGCTCTCCTCTTGTGTAATGCTTTGGGGAGAACGCGTATTGAATAACTCTCTTTGGAGTAAAAAAAGTTAAAACTCCGCCAACCAATATAAACCATACAAATAGCAAACCACCAAAAGCAAACCACCAAAAGCAAACCACCAAAAGCAAAGAACAATATGAATGCCCACTCTACAATCTGCATGTTTTATTCACCCCGAGAGTACTGATAATAAAAATTACCCTTAGAAACAATTAACTACGTCGCTGTGAGGAATAATTGATCAATCACAATAACCAAAACGAAACACAACATGGTTGTTATAGTTGATGTCCATAAAATGCCAATATAGCAATAGCAAATCCTGACAAATCCAGGAGGACAGACAGATCTTATTCCTGTTAGCCCTCTGCGTTTCGCTATCTTAGGCATTACGATCACTGTCATCAATGCGATACCATGTATTAAGGCAAAAAAATGAAAGCCCGACGCGACTGCCAGCTCTACCTCGGTATAATGATCTGTGGTAAATGCGTACTCTTTTATACTTTTGGGAGTAACAAAACATAATATTGCTCCGACAACCACAAACCAAAAGGCCATGAATATACCCACTACAAAAAAAGTGATAGTAAGAGTCTGAGCTACTGAGAACATACTTTATCTACACCGGTTTTCGAAACAAGATTGAAATAGGGAATATTCTCCTTGTATATATAGACTCCCATTTTACCACCTACATAACCTATACCTGCAGAGACAGCTGCTATGCTTAGTGCAACAAACCAACCAATCGAAGCGACACCAACAACGAGTGATATTGCAGTACCAGCTGCTATTCCAACAACAGCGCTCGCTACCGTCTCAGCGAAAATTTCGTTTTTCTCCGCTATAGAACTCGATTGTGAGATCTGTTGACAGGAAACGCCTATACCAACAGCTGTAAGAAGCGTACCGCCTCGTGCTGCTCCAGATGATAGTGCTGCAAGTCTCTGGGTATTCTTGCGTAATGCGACTGTGCTAGAGACTCCACCAGCTCTTGATATCCGCATAGCTTCCCGCGCCTTTTTGCCTTTAAACAGTACTTTTTCAATGGGCCCAAAGTTTCGCGCAACGGCTTTCAAAATCTTGCTGCGACGATAATCATATTGACCTTTTGTCAACACACCTAATTTGTACTGTTGGTAGACTTTCTCGATCTCCGCGAGTTTAGCTATATTTCCTTTCCCTTTGCCTCCCAACAATATCCCCATAGACGCAAACGTCACCCCAGCGCCCGTACTCGCTGGTCCCCAGGCATCCTCTAACCACGACAGAGCCCAAAACAAATCTTGCTGCTGCTGAGGCATCTGCTTCATGGTTCGCTCAAACTGCGCTTTATCTTCCTTTGAAATGGCCGGGTTTGGCGCGAATTGACTCGCGACGGGAGAGGTGGAGGCGGGCTTGCTATTCAGAGGGCGGAGTGAAATCGCTTGGCCAATACGAACTTTATCAGGGTGTTGGATTTCTGGGTTGTCAGTGAGGATTTGATCAAGCGCCTGACGATAGCCATCACTGCCATAACGATGATGGTAGATTTTGAGAATGACCTTGCTTAATGTGTCCCCGGGGCGGATGTTGTAAAAATATCGATAGCGATTAACGCTGTTAAAATACTCACTATTCATGCTGAACATACCATTTCAAAAAGTAAACTTGATAGGCAACTTTAAGAGTACGGATTTGTGGTTCAATATCAGATTTTAGTTTTGAGAGTGAGCATGAATTACCGATGAAATGATGAGAAATTGACAATAAAATCAGTTCATTATTGTCGATAAAAAAAGCCAGTGATAACACTGGCTGGAGAAATCCCGATATGGACATCAAAACAAAAAATTAAAAGCCACTACGTGGTGCAACGTTTGATTAAAGTAACCCCAGAGACAAGGATTCGAGGGGGCTGAGGTTACTTGGAGTCAAATCAAACTAGTCAATCAAAGTACGAACGTATTCCGCAATCTCAGTGACTTGGCAGTTAGCAAAGAAGCACTCTTGGAACTGAGTGCTACCAACAGCTTGCTTAACGAGATCTTGATCAATCGCTTTTAGTGACGCCAGAACGTCTTTGCAAACAGCTGCCTTAACATCATTCAGGATCGCTGCATTTTGCTGCTGAGGTACAACTCGCTCAACTGGGTAACCTTCGCCGCGAGCGCCAGTAAACGCTTTTTCGAAGATGTAACGAACGTTCAGCTCACCAGCCCAGCCAAAGCCTTTCGCAAATGCCAATGAAATCGCATTACCATTGTTAATCTGGTTAAAAAGGAATGCATCAGATGGCTCTAGGCAGTAACCGCATACCACACCAGGGTGAAGGTTGCTTGCCATCAACGCGCCTTGACCTGTGCCACAGCCAGTCACGACAAAGTCCACCGCTTTTGAATTCAAAAGAATACTCGCCATGATACCAAGGTGAATATAAGTCAGGTGATGGTCATTTTCATCTGTCATGCCAACGTTGTATACGTCGTGACCTAGGCCACTTGCTACCGAGTTCAGTTCCGCTGCAACCATAGCATTCTTAGGTGCTTGGCTGTTTTCCATCATTAGTGCAATTTTCATAGTCATTCTCCGACGAAAAGGCTCGTCAATAATTTAATCTTAAACAAAATCTTTGCGCATTGGTGTGAACGTATCGATAAGCGTACCGGCCTCGACACACACACAACCGTGTTCAATATCTGGCTGCTTATACATGGTGTCACCGGCCTTAACGATGTGCTTTTCATCGCCAATCGTGAACTCAAAAGCGCCAGACAGTACGTAAGTAAGCTGCTCATGAGGATGGGAGTGCATCGCGCCAACCGCACCTTTCTCAAAATGGACTTCAACCGACATCATATTGTCGTTGTGTGCAAGTACCTTGCGGCTTACACCGTCACCTAAATCTTCTAACTGTATATCTTTGTTAAATACAAACATGTGTAAAAACCTATTGTGTTTGTGATTCGCTAACCACTACATCACTTGATTTACGTAAACGATAAATGGTCACTAGGTTCGTCACTATAATCGTCGCTTCCAGTAACGTGCCGCCAATTGAGCCAACCAGTATATTGTTGATAAGCCAGCATGTGGCGCCCAGCAAAAAGCCAATACGCATTGCCACACCGCTGAGAACAAACATAGAGAATGTTCCTATCACAGTGCCAAATATTGACCAAAGTTGCCCAATGCCATCAGCAATCCAGAACCCAAAACCACCAGCAACAACTATGAAAATTACCGACACAAGTTTGGAGCGAGTATGAATTGACGCCAACGTTCTGACAGCCGACAGTCCAGCTGCGGCAGCTGAGACGGTTGAACCTAGTAATAAAAAATGGAGAAGATGATTGATATTAAAGGCCAACATCGAAATTTTGAGCTGCCTGTCATCTTTTTGGTAAAAGGTGGAGATTCCTAACCCAAAACTCAAAAAACCCAATGCCTGGCCGACAGAAAATAGTTCAATCATCTTCTCTCAATCCCGTTAGCGAGATAGCCAACCACCATCAACGGCAATGGTATAACCATTAATGTAGTCTGAAGCTTTTGATGCTAAGAACACACATGGTCCAGCGAGATCTTCCGGCGTGCCCCAACGGTCTGCTGGAATACGCTCTAAAATTTCAGCATTACGCTGCTCATCAGCGCGAAGCGCTGCTGTGTTGTTCGTCGCCATGTAACCCGGAGCAATCGCATTCACATTAATGCCTTCTTTTGCCCATTCGTTGGCCATCAGACGCGTCACACCCATCACACCACTTTTCGAAGCTGTGTAAGACGGCACTCGAATACCACCTTGGAATGACAGCATTGAAGCCACGTTGATAATTTTGCCGCCTTCACCTTGGGCGATGAACTGCTTAGCCACCGCTTGTGACATAAAGAACACCGACTTGATGTTGATATTCATCACGTCATCCCAATCTTGCTCCGAGAAGTCGATGGCGTCATTACGACGAATGATGCCGGCATTGTTTACCAAGATGTCAATGCGACCTAACTCAGTAACAGCTCGATCAACGATGCCTGGAATGTCGTCTAGCTTCATTAAGTTAGCGCGAATATCAATAAACTTACGACCCGTCTCCGCCATCATCGCTATCGTCTCTGACGGTTCAACAATGTTGACACCAACGATGTCACAACCTGCTTTAGCAAGTCCAAGAGCCATTCCTTGACCAAGGCCAGTATCACAACCAGTTACTACTGCTACTTTGCCCTCAAGGCTAAACGAATCAAGAATCATAGTCTGTTCCTTTGTAGTGAATGTGCGGTGAACGATTAAAGGGGGTGTTCACTCTGTTGAAATCTACATTACACAAAAAATGACACGCCTTAAAGTTATTTTTGAAATTGCGTTTTAATTTTTTGGTTTCGTTCTCTTGAATGTGATAAATGTCTCACAACTTGGTTTTAAATAAATGAAATGGCTTTTCGAAACTACTGACTCACTCAAACATGTCAGGTATAATCTGTAGCTATTGAAAATGACACAGAGCGTGAAATGGAAAAATCAACTCAACCAGAAGCCGTATCGTCAGTACTAAAAGTATTTAACATTCTCTCAGCGCTGGCTGATCAAAAAGAGATCGGTGTATCAGAGCTCTCTCAACGTTTGATGATGTCAAAAGCGACAACCTATCGCTTTTTGCAAACAATGAAGACACTCGGGTTTGTTGAGCAGGAAGGGGAAGCCGATAAATACGCACTGACACTAAAGTTGTTTGAGCTAGGTTCAAAGGCGCTAGAGCATGTCGACCTTATTGACCTTGCCAACACTGAGATGGCGAAAATCTCTAAGATAATCAATGAGACGGTTCACCTAGGATCCATTGACGAAGATTCGATCATCTACCTGCACAAAATTGACTCTAGTTACCATCTACGTATGCACTCTCGCATCGGTCGCCGTAATCCGCTTTACAGCACCGCGATTGGCAAAGTACTCATGTCTCATATGGATGAGCAGGAAGTGCGAAATCTATTGGCTGACGTTGAGTTTAAGAAACACACGCAACATACGCATGAAAACGTAGACCAGCTGCTTGAAGAGTTAAATCTTGTTCGTGAGCAACACTTTGGCGAAGACAATGAAGAGCAAGAGCCAGGACTCCGCTGTATAGCGGTTCCAGTTTACGACCGATTTGGCGCTACTATTGCGGCTATCTCAGTCTCATTCCCTACGATTCGATTCGAGGAAAGCCGTAAACAAGAGTATATCGCTCTCCTCCATACAGCGGGACGTACCGTTTCCGAGCATTTGGGCTACCATAAGTACCCAATTTGACATTGATAAAAGAAAAAAGCAGCACACGTGCTGCTTTTTTTGCCACCAAATTACTTATTGAAACGCCATTTCATTTAAGGGATTAGTATGGGAACCTCAGCTTCAAACAATATTCTTGATTTCTTGATTCATCTCGATCCTTTCGATCTTCTTCCAAAACCCGTCGTTGAATCGCTGGCCAGCGCGGTGACCGTCAAATACCTCGCCAAAGGGGAAAGCATTGAATTTCATTCCATGTGCGAGAAGCGTTACCTCTATGTGATTCGAAAGGGTGCTATTGAGCAGCGAACCCAGATCAATAAGTTACGAGCTCGGCTTGGAGAGGAAGATCAATTTGGATTTACTTTCCTAGAGCCGCTTAAAGAAGCCGAAGATGGCTACCGAGCTGAAGCGATTGAAGACTCGCTGCTTTACCTCATACCGCACGCTAACATCCAAGAAACGTGCGAACAGCATCCCGAGATAAAAGACTTCTTTGCGGCTACGGCCAAAACACGTTTACACTCTGCGATACGCTCGATCGTCAATAAAGAAGACAAAAGCCTGTTTTTTCGGACTGTTGGTGAAGTCGCTAGCGAAAATATCACCGTCTCTGACTATGACGACTCAATCATCGAGGTCGCCAAAGCCATGTGTGGCAAACGCCGCAGTTCATGTGCCGTGGTACTAAAAGGGAGCGAAATCGTTGGATTAGTCACGGACCGAGATATGACACAACATGTTGTTGCCAAAGGTGTGGATACCCATCAACCGATACATGAAGTCATGACTCGCAATCCAATCTTGATAAACAGCGAAGACAAAGTAATTCAAGCGATTTCGCTTATGCTGCAATACAATATTCGCTGCCTGCCCGTCATTGCCAATCACGAAGTAAAGGGCTTGTTGACCACCACTCACTTAGTTCACAACCATCGAACTCAGTCGCTATTTCTGATTGAAAAGATCAAATACGCGAACTCGATAAGCGCCCTTGCGAATCTTCGAGATGAAAAGGAAACCATTTTCCAAGCCTTAGTCGAAAGTGGCGTGAGTGCCGAGATTCATGGCCAGGTCATGTCGATGATCATGGATGCATTCAATAGGCGAATCATCCAACTAACCGAAGAAGTGCTCGGGCCACCGCCTTGTGATTATGCATGGATGGTGGCGGGATCTCATGCTAGAAACGAAGTGCATATGCTGTCAGATCAAGACAATGCTTTGGTTCTTGCAGAAGATGCAACCGAGAATGACCGATTCTACTTCGCCTACTTTGCCATGCGCGTGTGTAACGGACTCGCGGCCGTTGGCTACCCTTTATGCAGCGGTAAATACATGGCTGCTACAGCCAAGTGGAATCAGAATGTAAGTCGCTGGAAAGACTACTACACGAAATGGGTAGCCAGTCCTGAGTACAACAAACTGCTCAGTATCAGTGTCTTCATGGAGATACGCTGTGTCTACGGGAATGCAGAACTTGTCGATACGCTTCAAAACCACCTACACCAGACCATTCATGCAAACCCTCGCTTTATCCCAGCGCTGACACGTGACGCCATCGAAACCTCACCACCACTTGGCATTTTCAACAGTCTGGTTCTTGAGAAAAGCGGAGACAACACTAAGTCACTCAACATCAAAAAGTTTGCCTTGAACCTGATTATCGACCTCGCTCGCATTTATAGCCTAGCCGCTGGAGGCTCTTTGACAGGAACAGAAGAGCGTTTTCGGTATGCAGTGGAGCAAGGTACATTGTCTCAAGACAGTTGCGATAACATCATTGGCGCTTACCGCTTTCTGATGCAGGTTCGGTTTAGACACCAACTCAACGCCCAAGTGCGTGGCGATACCCCAGATAACAACATCCGCCCTGATGAGTTCAGCAGCTTTGAACGCAAGCACCTAAAAGATGCGTTCAAGATCATTAGTGAGCTGCAGGATGTCGCTAAACTCAAATTTTTAAGCGGGTTCTAATATGTTGGCCAAAACCCTACAAAAGCTCTTCTCGAAAGGCGATAACATCGAAGCTCTGCACCAATCCATGCAAGCCAAACACTGGCCTTCTCATGCACTTGAGCATTACTTTGCCCACCCTCTCCCCAATGCACAGCGCCCTGTGTCTGAGCAACAATTTGTTGCCCTAGATTTTGAAACAACGGGGCTAGAACCAGACTCTGATAGGATCCTGTCTATTGGAACGGTGGAGTTAAACTACGAAGAGATTGATTTAACCAGTGTCAGTGAAGTGATTTTGCGACAAGATGTGACTATTCGCCCGGAAAGCGCCGTCGTTCATGAAATTATGCCAACGCAAGTTCGAGAACAAGGCGTAGAAGCTGAGCTTGCGCTCGATCGATTGATCGAACATCTTCGAGGTAAAACCATCATTGCCCACAGCGCAGGTATTGAGTATGGCTTTTTGTCGTCATACCTCAAAAGGCGCTACCAAATTGAAAGGCTACCTTGTTACATGGTGGACACCTTATTGCTTGAGAAACGATTTAGCTACTTAGGGAAAAATCGAGGACATTCCAGCTTTCAGCTCGATGACCTGCGGCAACATTATAATTTACCTGATTATTACGCTCACTCAGCGGCCAGTGATGCACTAGGATGTGCGGAGCTATTTTTAGCGCAAGTCAAAAGGCTAAAGCTATGTCATCGTCCGCTCAGTGAGGTAATTTATCGACCTAAAAATGCAGCGTCGCTGTTTTTTAACGTGCCGCTATACGCTCTTCTCAAATCCATGACTGTTAGATTGTAGGTCGTCGGATAGCCGCTTGAGTTCGACGGAGCTCAATGAAAACTGCTCAATTCGATTCAAGTTTGCTTCTTGAACGTTGAGCAGTTGCTCAATGAATAGATAAACCTGCTCAGAAATCGCCAACTCATTTTTTGTCGACTGTTTTAAATCAGCGACAATACTCTGAACATCACTCGCACCTTGCTTCACTTGACTGAAAATCACACCAACCTGTTCAGATTTGGCCTCGCTTTGCGAGATTTTTTCAAGTAGCCCTCTCAAGTCATTGGAAACATGTTCCGACTCCGACAAAATATGCTCACTCATTTTAGAGATTTCCACCGTTGCATCCGACGTCCTAGCCGCTAGACTTCGAACCTCATCAGCGACCACAGCAAAACCACGCCCTTGATCGCCCGCTCTCGCTGCTTCAATGGCTGCATTGAGAGCTAACAGGTTGGTCTGTTCAGCGATACCTTGAATCACCTCTACAACCCCTGTTATCTGCTCGTATTTTGCTGCTAACAGACCAAAACTGTGCAGTGAACCATCTAGACTAGCACGGATGTCCTCCACCGAGCCTTCCATAGATTGAATTGCCTCTACTCCCTCCTCAGACAATGATTGAGACTGCAAACTATTCGATTGTGCCTTATCAATACCTATATTGATTTCCTCGATACTGAGTTCAAGAGCCTTCATAGAGTTGAGAGTGTCATCTGAAATCGAGCGGATTTGACCCAAACTCTCCGTTGTTGCCGCGACATTACGATCTAAACTATCGGTAGACTGATTGATCATCACCGCAACCGAACTGATTTTATCGACAAACCGCTTCAATGAAGCCTGCATCTGGCGAACCGACTCTAGAATGCTGCCTCGTGGAACTGACCGAGCAAAAGATTGAGCTAAGTGCCCATCTGCTATCCGCTTCGTTAACGAAACTACGGTACTCGGCTCACCACCTACAGAACGATAAATACTGCGCGCAATGAGACCGATTATCAACAATATCACCATTAAGATACCGCCGCTGTAGATCAAAAGACGCGTTACAAGCTGCTGATAACTTTCGTCAACATCGTCCATATATATCCCAAGCCCCATCACCCACTTCAGCTCTGGGATCATCGTAATCGCACTCACCTTGGTCACTTTTTCCGACGAGTTTGGCTTGCTCACCTCGCCGACAACATAATTGAACTCCTTATCCTTCAGCAGGTTTACATGCCGAGCATAAGAGCTTTGGAAGGTTCCCAATTTTTCGTCACGCACATGCACGCGAGCCATAGCATTATGGTCATTCGCCCAAATGTAAGCGTTACCCAAGCGATAGGTAGACAGCACCGCAATAACGCGTTGCTCAGCCTCTTCTGGAGAGCGGCTTTGCAAAATGGCATCCGATGCTTGCTTCTTCGCAAACGAGAGTAGCGAGGCCACCTCATGCTTTTTGGTTTCGACTAAAGATTCTTTTATTGAATCCAAGCTGACAAACACAATCAACGCGATACCCAACATCGCTGTAATCAGCAGCAGTGCGCCCTTTTTTATCAATGTCATAATCCCTCACTATAAAAAATGGCCACACTAACAATCTAGTGTGGCCATGCGGACCATCAGTTACAGTAGATCTCTAGAAGCTATAAGTAACGCCGATACGGCTTCGTAGCTGACGATCGCTTGAAGCGCTCGATACCGACACATTGGCGAACTCAACATATGGGCGCCAACTCCAGTCTTCGCCTTTATAGCCAAGTTTGAACAATGCGTCCCAGTTGGTGTCACCGTTGTCGAATAGCACTTGGTCATCCAAGCCTTTCTCATAGTTCGCTTCTAGGCCAAACTGAAACCCATTGTATTTGTAATCAAGGTTCGCCGTGACTTTGCTCTTCTGTTCAGAAGAACGATCATCAGAGAAGTTACGGAACTCATGACGGTAGCGAAGCTTAGTTACAACCCCGGAATCAAAAGAGTACTGAGCGCGAAGCTGAGGTTTATAGGTCACGTGACCAGGGAAGAACGTAATTGGCATACCCGGTATAAGCATCCAATTGTCATCAATTTTGTATTTGTAGCCGAAGTCGAATTCGTTGCCTTTCGATTGCCATTCTGAAAATGGTTTCCCCTTCTGCATCGCTTCAACGCCAAAATACATATTCCCAACGCCAGCCCCAAGCTTCACGCGACTAGCATATGTTTCACTTTCATGTTTATATTCTTGACGAAAATCGAGAGATGCCGCAGAAATAGAGGCACTAGCAACCAATGCCACAACCGCAGTTGTAGCTATTTTATAAACCTTAGACACAGTTTAATTCCTTTTATTTGAATAATAGATTTGCAACTTTTTTGCTATTTACTTTTTCTTTACTCAGCTCAGAAATAGCGTCGATAAATACCGGCTCACCATATGCTTTCTGCGCATAAAGTAAATTCACATAGGCTTTTGAACCATCAAAGCCTTTTAACTCTTTGTATTGCCACTTATCCGGTTGATTAGCATGTTTAGCGATATATTGATAACCTTTTGCTAAAGAGTGCTTATCAACTTCATAATTCCAAACGTCGATGCCAAGCTTGTCTCCAAAATGACCAAGATGACTGTAGGCTTCTAGGTTGAAGTTTGAATAATGCCACGGGCGAGTCCGTTCTAGCTCTCCATGTTGACGACCATGCATATCAAATTGACTGCCGATTCGGCGCATTTGGGTGATTCTCAAGCGCTGTTTCGCAATATCTTCTTGCCCTACAAAAATGGCAAAAGCAGCCACTTGTGCGTCATACCACGTACCATGATTGTTGTGCCAATTGTCCTCTTCGAAACCATGATTACTGGTTAGAAGCCATTGGTTAAAGTCACTAAACCAGGTAACCATGGCCTGATAGTCTTTCGGATCCAGTTGCTCTTGTAAGATGTTGATACTATCCAGCACAGGGATAAGTAAGCGACTATCAATAATGCCAATACCACGCCCATCAACAATTCCAGGGATAGCTTGAGCATGGTTGAGGTTAGGGTTCATTCGTGTTTTTGGATCAACAAACCATGCTATAAGCTGCGCTTTCGCTTTGTCTGCATATGCTTGATTATCCGTGAAGTAATAAGCGAGACTCAGGTCTGTCACATCTTTGGCAAAGCGGATAAAACGCTGCTTATCCGTTGCTGCGCTTTTAGTGGCCATATTATATTCACCATCACGGCGCACATAAGGTAAGCCATCTTCAGTATCTGGGTTCGGCCACCAATATGGGCCAAAGCTAAAGTAATCGTGTTTGTCACCACTGGCTGGTAATAGAGTTTTGTTCGTCACCGGATCGATTTCGGCATTGAGCGCCTGCTCTGCTTTTTCAACTAATGTATCTATAGAGCCTTGTTTCATCGTTAGATGTTGCTTGTTATATTCAAGCGCAGCTGAATCATATGAAATAAAGTCGAAATCACCCGCTACTGCTCCCCAGGACAGGGCGAGTGAAATAGCAATCACACTTTTATTTATCATCATAAACCTCCTTATCAAAACTGAAATAATGATAAATGAAACATCGGTTTAAAAAGTAGATCATGATCATTTTATTAAATTAGATATATATTAATAGTGATAATTGTGACTTCGGTCAAATTTATTAATCCATGACTAATTCCTGTCACTATAAATATAAAAAGGGCTCATTATGATCCCTTTTTATATTACTTTATGTAAATTAGTTCTAATAAGATCTAAATTTTACGTACTGGCAATTGTTGCTTGAACTAAATTTCACTACTTTGCCAGTGAGAGTGTTTCCGCTGATATAGTTTGATGTCACGCTCATTGAACCGCTACCATCAACACTGGATAACGTTCCCCTAAAATCACAGTGACTATTTGCATCACTATCCCATACTTGTACGTTTTTCCCTGCGAGATCTCTATCAATCGCTAAACAGGCTGCTTGGGATAGATCCAACTCCATTTTCTGCCCCCAGCTGTATTGGGTTACGGCATCACACCCTTCAGATACGGGAGGATCAACGGGATCAACCGGCTCTTCTGGATCAAACCCCTCCGGAGGCCAAGAACCTCCCGCAACACTAACACCAGAGGTTGGTATCTGTTGATGCACGCCTTCTGCCAATGTTTGATTCCAAGTCGCTATCGGCTCTCCATTAATATTGAGATGTTGGTAATTGCTGCCATCCCAGTTGAGCGCATACTCCACATCCGGCTCATCAAACAGTCCCCAGCGAGTGATACTGTCTCCCGAACTCTTTGCCTTCTTCAGCGTATTGTTAACTAGAACATTGTTGGGTCCTGTTGGTCCTGACCACTTACTTGCATGGTCGCCTGACCCAACCCAAATAGGTTGCCACGTTGCCCCCGACTCTGGCGCCCCGTTCGACCAACTACGATGCTCATACGGCACTGCAATGTCATTCGAACGCACTAGATTGTTGCGCTCCCAACCCCCATGAAAGTTCATATCAACATTGAGTGTATTATGCTCAACGACATTTCCAGTCGCAGACCACTGGAGGGCTAGGTGTCGAATGTTGCGTATATCGTTATTGTGAATCCAGCTGTTGTACAACTTGGAGCCACGAACGTAGCCATTGCCACCAGCACCTTTATTCCACGAACCGTCAATCATGTTATTAGAGATAGTGACCGCTTTCGCAAACTCACTAACAATAGGGTGTGAACCAATCATGTCGATGCGAACATTATCAACCCAGCCATTGTATGCCCACTTGAGAATGATGCCGTGAATTGCATCTTGTGCACATACATTCTCATACCGATATAAGACCCCATTGGGGTTACTCGCCGAAAACTGGTTGCGGTTGTAGCCTTCACAATGACTGCCTTTTGTATCCATGGTCAGGAAGAAGTCCTGGAGGCCAAAGTTTTCTACCGCACTGACAGGCATAACACGGCTGTTATAACCACTTTCATTGTTTAGCGGGATATCGAACTCTAGAGCGCCATCAAGTGTGACGGTATTATTGCCAGTATTCACTGCCGCCACTTTAAAAATCTGTGTACGCATATGACCCGTTTTCAAGTGACTACCACTTCTTCTCGATTCTGGCACTTGTCCCTTGTCCAAAAACGCTTTGTCACTTGCTGCGCCTACGTAGATGAGGTCGCCTTGACTAAACTCGCGAGCTTTCCCGGACTCTAAGAAAATAGTGGTGTCACCCATTTTGGCTGGTTGTGAAAACTCAATACTGTGTTTCCAGTGAAAGTTGACGCTCCCTTCGTAAGCAGGTTCTTTAACATGCTTCTCTCGAGTTTCGACACGAAATACGCCAAAACCAGGCCAGTATTTCTTATCAAAGTCAGGCGCGTTACTGGCATCCACACCATAAGGTGACCAAGATCTGACGACAATTTGCGTACCCGTGGCAGGATCGCTCCCTGCCCCTTTGATAACCAACCCTGACTTATCGATATGGATTTCATCGCTCAGGTTGATTATGCCCTCTGGCAATACAATCACCGTGTTTTGACTTGTGGAAGCAGCCACATCATTGTCAATTATGGCTTGCAGTGCTGCAGAGTCATCGATGCCATCATCTGCGATAACGCCATGATCAGCCGCGTAAATAGTGTTTTGAAATGTCGTAGGTAACGTTGCGCCTTGTTTATAACCTGGAGCAGAAAGACCAGAAGCGCTATATAGTGTTAGAGGTATCAGTATGGCGAGTGTGTTCACGTTCATTTTCACGATTGGATCTCCCTTCCGTGTTTTAGATTTTTTCTTTTGGTTAATGGTTAAAAAAGGAGCTACTGTGAACTGCGTAGCTCCTCAATGGGGGTTAATCAGATTATGTAGCGGTACTAGCTGTTAGCTTATCCGCTTGTTTTGCACTCTTAAGAAGCAAACTACCTACTGTAACAATCACCGCACCACAGAAGACAAAGGCCATGCGTCCCCAGAATGGGTTCGGGATGAGCACCATTAGCGTCACTAGCACACCGAACACAAGGATTAGTTTGCCTAGCATGTTGCGCTGTTGACGATCCAGCTCGTCTTGACCAGCTTCTTCTACAACTGGAGTAGCAACATCATTCCAGAACTCAGTTAGCTCAGACTCGCGCTCACCCACTGGCTCTTTGTAGAATCGAGTTGTTAGACAGAAGAAACCACCAGTGATGAATAGGTGACCCATGATGCCCAGTAGAACCTTAAGATCTTTCGCTTCACGACCAGTAAATGGCGTATCTAGGTTCAGCCAGTTAGCTACCACATCAGCAGTAATCACAAAGCTAACAAGGTAAGAAACGATGATACCGACGACCAGTGTTGCCCACGCTGCCCAATCTGGCGTCTTCTTGATGAAGATACCGAAGAACAGCGGTACTAGGATAGGCATTTGTAGCAATGTACTCACGTACATCATGGCATCAAATAGGCTCAATCCACGGAGTGAGTTGATGAACAGTGCGACGAGAATAATCAGACCACCAAAACACATAGTGACGATTTGGCTCACACGCATCAGTTTCTTGTCGTCAGCCTTTTTATCCAGGATTGGCGCGTAGAAGTTGCGAACAAAGATACCGGAGTTACGGTTAAGGCCAGAGTCCATAGAAGACATGGTCGCCGCAAATACCGCTGACATAAGTAGGCCCACCATACCAACAGGCATCGCATTCTCAACGAACACTAGGTAAACCGCATCCGCTGCTTTTTTACCCAGCTCTGCCGCATGAACCGTGGCTGCATCTGGGTACATCACCGCCGTTACCCAAGGTGGCAAGAACCAAATAGCCGGACCAATCAGCATAAGAACAAACGCCAGTAGTGCTGCTTTGCGCGCATTGGTCGAATCTTTAGCCGTAAGGAAGCGATAAGAGTCTTGCATGTTGTTGATGTTTTGGAGCTGCTTAACAAACATGAAGATGAACCATGCCACGAACAGCAGTGAATAGTTCATGTCTGAGCCCATGATTGAATCGGCAGGGAACTGCTCGATAAGGTTGGTTGGACCACCAATCTTAACTAAGGCTGCAACCGCACACACCACGGTTACTGCCATGATGACCACCATCTGAACAAAGTCAGATGCCACAACGCCCCAAGCGCCGCCAATTACGGAAATAAATAGAACAATCAAGCCAGTAACAACAATAGTTGTCTCGATATCTACTTTAAATACCGCACTTACAAACAGGGCTAGACCGTTTAACCAAATACCGGTGTAGACAATGCTGGTTGGCATCGTTGCCCATGTAAATACCTGCTCATTGGTGCCACCAAAACGACGACGAACGCCTTCAATCGGTGTTACAACACGCATTTGGCGGAAACGATATGAGAAGAACAACCAAGAAAGTAGGAAGCCAAATGCGTTGGCCATAAATACGACCATGATAGGGAAGCCATCGGTAAACGCTTTACCTGCAGCTCCAGTAAAGGTCCACGCACTAAACTGGGTCATAAAGGCTGTTGAGCCGACCATCCACCAGAGCATTTTACCGCCGCCTCTAAAGTAGTCACTGGTAGAACTACCCGCGAAGCGTTTAAAGATGACGCCTATCGCTATCATAAAGATAAAGTAAACGCCCACGACGAGCATATCGACATTCATTCTGAACTCCTTTCACATTTTCTCTCTAATCTAAAATCATTTTTTAAAACTCTGTTTCATTATTTGATAAATGACGTTTTTATAAAGGCCGTTTAGGTCATAATGTGACCTGTGTAACTAATTATTTCTGGAGATATGATTTTGTGTTAACGCGATCAAAAAATGCGCAACACGCATGAATGATGGTTGCTGATATTGTCATAGGTACTCCAAACAAACGGTCTAGGTGCCTTTTCAACATGGCCTGAAGGCGATAGCCCGCGGTTCTCCAAAGCTTGGGGCTAGGTGACTAGATCGACATGCAAGGCACCTTAACGAAGACGAGAAGCCAACAAAGCGCTGATGAAACCTCATGACAAAAAGCCAAGCACAATCTAAAAAAATGAAAAACCGTTTCATTCATCACAAAAATGCACAGTTTTTTAGCAATAGCAACACACTTAAAGCAATAATGAACCAGTGTTTTAATTTTTGATTTAAGCAATTTCATTTTAGAGGTAAGTGTAATGAATATTGACATTGTTGTTGTCGGTGTCTACTTCGTCTTCATGATCGCTGTAGGTGTCATATTCAAACGTCTAGCGGGTAGCTCGACCAGTGATTACTTTCGCGGGGGCGGCAAAATGCTGTGGTGGATGGTGGGTTCTACAGCCTTCATGACCCAGTTCAGTGCTTGGACATTCACTGGGGCAGCAGGTAAAGCCTTTACTGATGGCTTCCCTATCATGGTTATTTTCATGGCCAATGCATTTGGCTTTTTGCTGTCTTGGCTGTTTTTCTCCTACCGCTTCCGTCAAATGCGCGTTGTGACACCAGTAGAAGGGGTTCGTCGCCGCTTTGGTACCACAAACGAGCAGGTATTTACATGGGCAACCATGCCAACCAGCATCGTTTACACCGGTATTTGGCTTAACGGCCTGGCGCTATTTGTAAGTGCGGTCTTTAATATCGACATCGAAACGACCATCGTCATTACCGGCCTAATTGTTCTATTTATTTCCGTGATCGGTGGTTCTTGGGGTGTGGTGGCGTCTGACTTTGTGCAAATGGTCGTCATTATGGCGGTCACCGTTGTATGTGCCGTTGCTGCTCTCATCAAGATCGGCGGTCCAAGTAACTTAATCGAGCAGTTCCCAGCAGACTCTGTTATGGGGCCAAACATGAACTACCCGTTACTGTTCGTAGCCTGGTTCATCTTCATGTTTGTTAAGCAGCTTCAAAACATCAACAACATGCAAGACTCATACAGATTCTTGACGGCTAAAGATTCGACCAATGCGCGTAAAGCAGCGCTTCTAGCCTTCGTTCTTATGTTAATCGGTCCTGCGATTTGGTTCATGCCTCCATGGGTGACCGCAGTTCTTTATCCTGATGCAGCACTAGCCCACGCTGACGCGCTTGGCGGCAAAGCAGCGGATGCGGTATATCTGGTGTTCGTTGAGCGCGTCATGCCAGTGGGTATGGTTGGCTTACTTATGTCTGCGGTATTTGCGGCAACCATGTCTTCAATGGACTCAGGTCTTAACCGCAACGCTGGGGTATTTGTTCGCAACTTCTACAGCCCTATTATTAATAAGAATGCATCTGAGAAGAAACTGATGCGTGTCAGCCAAGGTGTCACTATGGTGTTTGGCGCGCTGATTATCGCAGTTGCTCTGTTCATCAACTCGCTTCGTGGATTGAGCCTATTTGATGCCATGATGTACGTAAGTACATTGCTACAAATGCCTATCCTAGTTCCTCTGTTCTTCGGCATGTTTATTAAGAAGACGCCAGATTGGGCCGCTTGGGCTACGCTAGCAGTCGGTATGGTGGTCTCTTACATGGTGAGTTTTGTCATCACACCAGATGTCATCGCAAATCTTCTAGGTATCGAGGGCGGCTTCACCAGTCGTGAGGCGTCAGACTTGACGGTCATGAATGGCATCATCGGTCACCTTGTGTTCACCGGCGGTTTCTTCTGCCTAACCACTAAGTTCTACAAAGAGCCACAAGGCGAGCGTAAAACCGAACTTAACGAGTTTTGGACGGATGTGGCAACGCCGGTTATCGAGGAAGAAGGACAAGATGCGGTCGACCGCCAGCAGCGCAGCATGCTTGGTAAGCTCATCTTAATCTTCGGTGTGTTGGTAACAGCTATGGTACTGATACCAAATCCATTCTGGGGTCGCATGGCATTCTTGTTCTGTGGCGGCGTGGTACTGACCGTAGGTGCTCTGCTGCTAAAAAGCGCCAAGGAAACCAATGTACTGAACCTGCAAACTCAAAGTTAACGGAGTGACAAGGGGCTGGCCACCAGCCCCTATTTTGCGTTTAGCAAACCGTTAATCACCAATGTCATTAGTGCAACCCAATGTCACCGTTGAGTTTTCAAAAGTATTTCGAGATGAAACCCATGAACCAATACATCCATGACGATTTTCTTTTAACCTCGGATTTGGCTCGCCGCTTGTTCCATGACTATGCCAAAGCCATGCCGATCATTGACTATCACAATCACCTAGATGCAAAGCAGATTTGGGAAAACCATCGCGCGAGTAACATCGCCGAATGCTGGCTGCATAGTGATCATTATTTATGGCGTGCGATGCGCAGCAATGGCATAGAAGAGCACTACATCACTGGCGATGCATCCGATGAGGAAAAGTTCGAAAAGTGGTGTCAAACAGCGCCTTATCTACTCGGAAACCCTCTCTATCAGTGGTCTCACCTAGAGCTGAAGCGATTCTTCAACTGCTCACAGCTATTAAACCCAGACAATTGTGATGCTATCTGGTCACACTGTGAAACCGAGCTTGCTACATCAAGACTCTCGACCCAAAGTGTGTTGAAACAGTGTAAGGTCACGACACTTTGCACTACAGACTCACCGCTCTCCGATCTTCGCTATCACCAACTGATTGCCGAGTCCAACTTTGACGTCGAAGTGCTCCCTACATTCAGAGCTGACGATCTCTTTGCGTTTGGCTCGCCAACTGCTTTTCGGACTATGATAGATAAGCTGAGCACAATCACCGCTCTTCATATTGCATCCATCAATGACTTCCTCAACGCGATTTCAAAGCGAATCGAAGCATTCCATGAAGTCGGCTGCCGACTATCCGATCTTGGGCTCACGCAGGTCAATTTTGCTCCGTGCTCCCATAAAGTTGCTCAGCAACTGTTTGAGAAGCTGCTAACCGGACAAGCCCTTAAAGATATCGAAAGCACACAGCTTAGCTCTTATCTGTTCAACCAATTGGGTCAACACTATCACAACCGTGGTTGGGCAATGCAGCTTCATATTGGTGTGCTGGTGAATGTCAACGAACGCAGAAAACAGGAGCTTGGCGGTGGCACCGGATTTAGCGTGATGAATGATCGCCTTATTGTCGAAAATCTCACCCAGCTTCTCAGTCAATTAGATCTAACCAACCAACTGCCAAAGACGGTGCTGTACAGCATCAATCCGAACCACAATGCACTACTCAGTTGTATTGCCGGTGCTTTTCAAGACAGTGACTCCGCCGCTGGAAAAATCCAGTTTGGCGCAGCATGGTGGTTTAACGACCACAAAGAGGGCATGGAAGCGCAGCTCACCACGTTAAAGAACTTGGGCGCCCTGGGTCGATTCATTGGTATGTTGACCGACTCTCGCAACGTATTTTCCATGAGTCGCCACGAATATTTCCGCCGTGTACTGTGCAACCAACTCGCATTGTGGGTTGAAAATGGCGAACTTCCAAATAGCGATGCTCTGCTCAAAGAAACCATCGAAAACATCTGTTATTACAATGCAGAGCGCTACTTTAATTTTCCTCAATCCAAACTCACAAGGGATGCTCAATGATCCAGTTTAGCGAACAACAAATCCAATCCATCAAACAGCGCGCTTCTGAGCAAACCATCGCCCAACTTATTGAAGACAATCGTGTTGTGCTTAATAGCGACACCTTGGTTCCGCCCGATGGCCGTGCGACTTGGAACCTCTATTACTTCTGCCCTGAGCATGGCGTTCGCCTAACGTGGGATCGTGAAAAGCCCCTCTCGCACTGCTGCCCTGTTGACGGCAAAGAGTTCAATAGTGAACCTTATGACGGTGCTTGGTGGCGATGGCTAAATGGCCTCAATGCAAAAGCATGCTACGATCTTGGCTTGCTTTGGAGTCTGACCGGAGAGCAACGTTTCTTCGACAAGGTAAAAGATATCCTACTTCAATCCGCTAAATACTATCCGGATTACGAAGTTCATGGCGGTATCCCTTACAACGGCCCCGGCAAAGCCAACGCGCAAACTCTGTGCGAGGCAAACTGTCACCTAGATCTTGCTCGCGGTTATGACTTCATTCGTGAGCAACTGACAACTGACGAGCAGTCGTACATCGAACAGCGCCTACTTCGTGAAGGGGCTGAGTTTTTAATGGAGTACCGAACTAACCAACTCCACAACCATGAGATGAAAATCAACGCAACGATTGGTGTGATTGGGCTTATCTTGGAAGAGAGCCGCTACATCGATTTTGCTCTGAATACTGACTACGGGATCCACTATCAGCTAAACCACGGCTGTTCAGAAGAAGGAATGTGGTTTGAAGGCTCAATTCACTATCACTACTATGCCTTACAAGCACTGTTGAACTTTGAAAAGATCGCCTACTCGACGCCTCATTCAGTAAGCTCAAATCCTAACTTTCTGAAGATGCTCAAGTTCCCACTTAACTTGGTGCTTAATACGGGTGACTTCCCTCGTCTCAATGACTGTATCGCAGGCCAAGAGCGCATTACTCACTCACATCTGTTTGAGTTTGCCTACGCGCAGTACCCTTGTGATGAGTTTGCGAGTGTTCTAACCAGCATCTATCAAAACATCTCTCGGGATAATATCGATGCACTACTTTACGGCGTTGATGAACTTCCAAAGGCTGCGCCACTGCAATGTCAATCTATTCACACCGCTCAAGCGGGCGTGACGATTCACTACGACCAAAGCAATGATCATTCACTGCTTGTCAAACACAGCCCATATGGCGGTGAACACGATCACTACGATCGATTAGGCTTGATCATTGTTCGTAATGGCAAGGAGATCCTGCCCGATCTCGGCACCACCGGATATGGCGCAGAGCTGCACTACGGCTATTACAAGAATACCGCTACGCATAACACCCTCGTTGTGAATCAACAGAACCAGTCGCCAATCGACCCTACATTGCTTCACTTCTCTGAATCACCTATTTGCAAAGTCATTGATACGCTTGCCGATTGGAACCAACCACCAGCGGAAGTGGATAGCCACACCATCGAACAGTGGGATAGCAAGGCCTATCAGAACGTTATGTTCAGACGTATCTTGTTCTGTGTTGGCGAAGCGTATGTCGAAGCAAACCTGATTGCCAACCCACATCAGCAACAGTTGGATTTGACCTATCACATTCGCGGTGAGCATACCGACACGGATAACTTTGAGAACTGCTCTAACCTGTTGCCAGGCGCACTGAACCGGATGACAAATACACGTCAGTTAAGTTCGGTGTCAGCACACTCCCATTGCTACGCCATTGAAGGGCAAACGCCATTTAACCAGAGAATGGTGTTCAGTTCGCCGTGTGATGTCTTGATTGGTGAAGCGCCAGACAACCCTGCAACATCAAACCTTGCGTACACCTTGGTTCGCTCTAATGCGACCGCGCTAAATACCATGGTGCTTCACGACCTATCGGAAAACGCAGAGCTTCTAATTGAAGACGTCTCTTGGAGCGACGCTGAAATCACATTCAGTATCAATCAAGATGGCAACAAAACCACCATCACCTATAACTTGCATTCGCATTCTTTGCGAACGCGCAGTTGGCAGCTTGAAAGCGACAATTTAGCATTCAGCGAGTAATACTATAGCCGGCTCTCTATAGAGAGCTGGCTTAATTTCACTTCAAATCCGCTAACTAATTGTCACTCATACACAAAATCGCTACTCTGGTTTTAACACTTTTGAGCCGGAGCCATCCATAAAATACCCCAACCCTCTAACCAAAGGTAGCACTATAGGTATCACCGCATTCTCATCCGGTATTTCACCTAAACACAATGCTCGTTTTGAATGCGTCACCAACCACCTTAAATCGCTGGGCTATAACATAGTGGTTGGAGACTGCTTATACGACCAAGGAAAACATGTCAGTGGCTCGGCAAAGCAAAGAGCCGAAGAGCTGATGTCGATGCTACTTGATGACAGCATTGATGCAATCTACCCACCTTGGGGCGGAGAGGTTGCGATGGAACTACTGCCGCTGATCGACTTTGAAAAACTCAAACAGTCTCGTCCTAAATGGATTCTGGGATTTTCCGATGTCAGCACGATATCGGCCACCTTTGCGTGCAAACTTGGCTGGGCGACGGGGCACTGCTCTAATCTTATGGATCTATCACCGAGTTCAAACGATCCACTTACCTCCAACACTCTCAACTATTTCTCTACGCCGTCAGGAGAAAGTTTTACTCAGCATTCACTCAGTTACTACGCCAGTCAATGGCCAGATTTCGTGAACCATCCTGAATCCGGGTTAAACCTAGACACAGAGACTCAATGGCAATGGCTAAAAAAACCGCTGCACGGTGAAGTCATGGAAGGCAGACTCATCGGCGGATGCTGGGATACGCTCTCACACCTCTTTGGCACGGAGTACCTCGATCTCAAAGCGATGTCAGAACGCCATCCAGAGGGGCTTCTTCTCTACTTGGAGAATGCAGAAATGCCGCCAACGGAAGTGGCGCGAACCATTCTGAGTATGAAATATCTCGGAGTATTTGATTGCATTAGCGGCTTACTTATTGGCCGCAGTGCAGCACCGGATGTAACCGATCCTAATCGCCTCAGTTATTACGAGTGTCTAAAACAATACCTAATTGATATGCCCTTTCCCGTGATGATCGATCTTGATATTGGCCACAAGCCACCCAACCTATCTTTAGTAAATGGCGCCATAGCAAAAGTAGAACTCAATAACGAGGCAAGAGGCAGTATCACTCAAACATTTAGTTAGTAAACATTGAGACATGCGGAATAGCATTCGAAAAGGCATAAAAAATTTCATCTACCGTAAAGCTAGCCAAGGTGACATGTGACTTTCATTCAACTCTCCGCTCAAAAAACAAAAAACAAACTAAAACCAGAAAAATTTAAGCCATTGAATTTAAAGAAAAATTACCAAATAAGATATTACAGAAGTATCCGGCGTAACTATATGGCATACAACAATTTAATAAAACATTAACAATCCAAATCTAAAGTCCAATCCAAATTTTAACTCTGTGATTGGAAACTATGAAAATACACACCAACAAAAATCTTCTAGCGATTATTATCGGATCCGTCTTTACTGCAAGTTTGATGGGATGCAAAAGTTCTGAATCAAATACAGTCCTTAAACCAAATGCTCCTTCAGGTATTGGATATGAACTGCATGTTCCAGTTCCAGAAACTAACTACCCACTGCCTATGGTGAGCAATGGTCAAAATAATAGTGACAGTGCTGTTCAGTTCAATATCGATCATAACCCGCTAACCACGTTACTATCGGGCATGAACGATATATGGACTGCTGGGGTAGATGGTTGGCAAAACAATGCAAATGGTGATGGACCTGAGTCTTTTGCTCACCAAGAAATCTTAGATGCTGACGTTTGGCGTCACAATATTCAATATGTTGTGGATGTGACAAACAACAGAACACTCGAGCAAGCCATTGAAAGTTACTCAGATGATCGCCGAAGCAAAAATTACAGTGTTATTGACGCTTTCGGCCCTTTGACACAATCCTATCTTGATGGCTCTGAGGCCTATGTAGATATTGATGTACCTAAGGTCACGGATATCACCGAAAACTATCATTTCTTTGCGCATCACAATGATGGTGGAGACTATACTGGCAACGAAACCTCACCTCTCGGCGACGTGGTTCGATTAGTTAGGGATCTCCGTAACTCTTCTGCCTCAACAAACCCGTCAAAATACATCTACTCTACCCCTCGTCCTTGGCGAATGGACGATGATGGTGATGTCGTTTATCTCGGTTCCGGCAGCCATTCATGCGTACAACTAAATGGGGAGATTGAACAGAGAATTTACGACAACTACCAAAGTAGCGTCGATGTTCTACCTGGAGTGTTCTGCGCAGGCCGTCACCATGGCTCTGATCCATTAACTGACAAAGGTGAAAACCGTAGGAAAGATGGAGGCTATCCTAGCGGTCACACTAACGCAGGCTATCTCGCTGCGATGGGCTATGCCTATGCATTTCCTGAGCGATTCGCTGAATTCATTACGCGTGGTTCACAAATGGGTGAAAATAGAATACTGACTGGAATGCATTCTCCAGTTGATGTCATTGGCGCCCGCATTCACTTTCAGGCAGTTTCAGCGTATGCCCTCTCACAGCAGAATGTGTACAACAATGCTCAAAGAGCTTATGAAAACACCCACGAGTACTTTACAGATTTAGCACATGCTGATGGCTACTCATCTCTTTATGACTATGCTCATCGCAAAGTAGCACCTGAGAACGAGGTAGGTTACGTCGATGGCGAACACGCGATTGTTTATGTAGGTGACAACAATCGTTACTCCAACAACGATGAAAACAAAAAGTTGTATAGAGAACGAATGACATATGGATTTGAACAAGACCTCAGTAAAGCAGGTCAAAAGTCAATCGTTCCAAAAGGTGCTGAGAGACTGCTCGAAACGCGCTTGCCATACCTGTCCGATGCTCAGCGAAGAGCGGTTCTCTATACGACATCCATCGATTCTGGCTACCCTATTCTTGATCAGTCTAACGGTTGGGGAAGAATCGATCTTGTGACTGCGGCTGACGGTTACGGAGCATTTGAAGGTGATGTAAAAGTGTATATGGATGCCGAAAAAGGACGTTTCAATGCCAACGATAGTTGGAGAAATGACATTGCAGGAGAAGGTAAGCTGAGAAAGTCTGGTAGTGGCATACTAACGCTTACCGGTGAGAACACTTATGCAGGTGGTACTATTATCGAACAAGGGGTGTTAGCAGCCGGCTCACCGACCGCATTTGGAACTGGTGATGTCTATATAAATGGTGGCACATTGAAAGTCGACAGCGATATACAGTTGAATCTCGCCAACAATTTAACGATCAGTAGTGGCGATCTAGCGATAGAGGCTTCAAAAGACGCCTCTCTTGAAATCGCTAGTCTCGCTTACCTTGATAGCGCTTCGTTAACACTAACATTTGGTGAAAATGCTCCCCAGCCGGGAGAGCGCTTTACCATCCTCACCGCAAACAAAATCCATGGTGAATTTAACTCTATTGAGTCAGACAATAATGTCGAACTCTCTGTCGACTACGGTGCGAGCGCCATAACGGTAACAGTACTGTAAAATAGTAAAGGGGGCGTCTACTGCCCCCTTTCTCAAATCTGAGCGCTGTACTCTGGATAATCGATATACCCTTTCCCATCACCGCCATACAAGCTCAGCCTTGCATCGGCATCAAACTCAGCCAGTGGCCAGTTGTTTTTGAAACGCGCCACAAGATCTGGATTGGTCACATACGGAGTGCCAAATGCCACAAGGTCAGCGTAGTTGTTTTCAAGCAGAGCAGTAGCACTCTCTTTCGTCAACTTGCCTGCAATCATAATTGGGTTCGGGTAAATGTCGCGCACCTCTTTACGGAATGACTCTGGCGCTTCAACATAACGCGAGATGTTTTCAGAGAAATGCACATAAGCAAGATTCATTGGAGCCAGCGCAACAAGTGCCTTTTTCACCACTTCGACAATCTCTGGATCTTCTTCAGCAAAGCCTTCCATGACGTGTGGCGAAACACGAATCGCGACTTTGTCACCACCGATTTCATTCACCACCGCTTGCATCACTTCAACGAGTAAGCGGATACGGTTTTCTTGAGAACCACCATACTGGTCAGTACGCTGGTTGCTAGAAAGTCGCATGAACTGGTCAAGCAAGTAGCCGTGCGCGGCATGGATTTCAATACCATCAAAGCCCGCTTCAATCGCGTTTTTCGCGGCTTGCACATAATCGGCAATAGTTTGCTGAATATCTTGCTCAGTCATTGCGCGAGGTTCGCCGGTTTCAATCATACCGAAGCCACCTTCTGGTAGCGGACCGAATACTTGGTCAGCTTCTTTGATCGCCGACGCAGACAAAACCTGCTCACCCGTGATGGATTCATGGCTACGGCGACCCACGTGCCAAAGTTGAATGAAGACTTTGCTGCCTTGGTCATGAATCGCATTCGTGACTTTTTTCCAACCATCGATGTGCGCTTGGGTATAGATACCCGGGGTCATCGAGTAACCACGACCAATGGCCGAGATCGGCGCACCTTCTGTGATGATAAGACCTGCATTGGCGCGCTGTGCGTAGTAAGTCGCCATCATGTCATTCGGCACATCACCCGGTTGAGTGGTGCGAGAACGGGTCATCGGTGCCATCGCGATGCGATTGCTTAGCTCAAGTTGGCCGTAGTTGAAATTAGAAAAGATCATATCGTATGCCCTCAATATCGTAATGGGGACATTTTAGCGACGAGTAACCTCTAGATTTAGAGTAATAATCGCAAATGGCTTTTGTCAAAAATGCAAAAGCCGCCGGAAAAAAGAAGGAAACAAAGCAGGAAATAACGACTACAGCGATAGCCTAGGCTGGATAAACTCAATAAACGCCGTAATGCGGCGTGCGACCGACGATGAGCGGTAATAGACCGCATTAACTTGCTCGCGACCCGTCGTAGTGAGTTTTTCTGACTCAAGAAGTGGCACCAAGCGCCCTTCCTCAATATCTTGTTTGACCATAAAGCCCGACATACACGCAATTCCATTACCTGCTAAAGCAAGTTGGCGCACCGTCTCACCGTTACTCGACACCATGCTTGGCTGAATCGTTGGGTTGCCGGGTAGTGGCCATTGGTTAAGTACCTTCGCACCGACAAAGCCGATTAAACTATGCGTACTCAAATCAACGGCCGATTTGGGGTAACCACGCTGTGCAAGGTAATCGGGTGACGCAACGAGATACAACAGGCTCTTTCCTAGCGGTTTCGCATGCAACGTTGAGTCGGTTAACTTACCTATGCGAATCGCAACATCAGTGCGCTTCTCTAGTAAATCAACAAACCCTTCGTTGGAGGTCAGCTCAAGCTCTATATCTGGGTACTCTCTATTAAACTCAGCGATAAGCGGCACCAGTTGATGCAGTACAAATGGGCTAGCGGCATCGACTCTCAATCGCCCTTTTGGCAGCTCACCTCTAGCCACAATCTCTTCTTCGGTCTGCTGTAGAATACGTAACCCTTCACGAACTCCCTCCACAAACTGACGACCTTCGTCGGTGAGCTCTATGCGTCGAGTGGTACGGTTTAAAAGCGTCACCCCAAGTTGGGTCTCAAGCTTACTCACACTGCGAGACACTTTGGCCACTTGAATGTCGAGCGCCTCTGCCGCAGCGGAAAAACCGCCACTATCGACAACAGAGAGTAATATTTCCAGATCATCAGAACGAGTGAGCATGTTTATTTCATAAATTGCAAAAGTGATGCCTTAGAGTATATCAATTTGGCAACGAACGGCGAGAAAGATCACGGGCTAAAATCAACGCTAGTCCGAGAATTTGCAGAAACACTGCGATGTTCTTGTAATACGCCATGTCTTCTTCGACGCTTGCTAACGTTTCTGAGAGCTCCAAATTGTCGAGATAGAGCCCATCAATCAAATCACGCTGCGTATCTTGCGCGCTATTGATCATAGCCATCAATTCAGGGAGGTGTTTTTGATGAATCGGAGGAACTTGAGCGGTGACCCATTGAGATAGCTGCCCTCTCAACATATCCGCAATATCAGTATCAATTTCATCACCATCCAGGTGCAGCAGTAATGCTTCGCGTTTTCGTTCTAGCGTTTCTACTTGGTTCCACGCAAGCTGCATCGAATACAGATTTGCCTCTTTACGTTCCTGTATTAAAGCAATATCGCTCGACATTTTATCGAGCACTTGGCTTGAAAGCACAATCGCCATCACATTAAGGATAAGGCCAATGGAGACCATCACCCACGCTGGCGGCAGTAATGCTCGTGTCATCCTTATCTCCCGCTGTTTTTATTCAGTGTAGGCAACAATCGTGATTCGTCACACAACTGGCATAAAATCAATCAGGTACCTAACCTTATAACAGCGACAGTTTAGAATGTTATCCGGTGCCGAGACCAAGCAAGTGAATATTTACCAGCTACTGTACATCGCTATTGTTGCTTCACCTCTCGCCGCAAACGCGAGCTGGTTTAACGAACACAATATCGACAAGTTTGACCGCATAGAGACCCACAGAGTATGGGGCTTTGGTGATCTCGTAGAGAATAAATTCACCACCTATGGTATTCGCTGTGATGACCGCTCCAAACTCTTGGTCACCTTTGGGCTTGCTCAAGAGTTAGATGAAGAGAACGCAAAAATTGACTTGGCGTTTAAAGTGGATAACAACAAACCGCTGTTTTTTGAAGGACAGCTGTTCTCAAACAGCAAAGAGTCTGGATTTGTGAGAGCTGATAAGCAAAACTTGGCACTGATTAATCGACTGATATTACAAAGTAAACAAGGAAAAACGATAGATATCCGAGCATCCAACAAAGACCAAAGTCAGTTCATTGAATACTCGGTGTCACTCTCTGGATTTACCAAGTTTAGTCATGCCACCAGAGATGCTTGCGGTGTCGGGACAATGAAGCTTGCAATCACCCCCAAAGACAAAGCGGCTCTTATCCGGCTAAAGCAGCAGCTCAAAGACATTGAGAAGCAAATTGCCGAAATAGAGGCGAAATACTCCGCCGGGTTTTAACTGGCTAGAGACAATGGGGCAAGCGCGGTGTCTGATTCCATCAGCCAATGTTCGACGATGCGGTTGAATTCCTCCGGTTGCTCTGCCATGACCCAGTGATGTGTGGACAATCCCACCACTTTATTACCCTCAATATCGGCCATTTTTCTCTGCCAAGTTCTCGAATGAAACATGCCGACTTTGTCCTTACCGTAGATAAACAAGAAAGGCACCTGAATATCAAGCGGCTTCGTTCCCAGTTCGCGCTTCATGAACACACTACTCCAGCGCCAATGATAGGGATAATTCATGCCAGAATGGATGCGAGAGGTATCGCCCGGCGCGCCGAAAATTGTCGCCATTTTTCGCGTCATCCAGTCACCGAGCTTTCCTCCTAGGTTCCACGCCAGCATCAACCAGAGTTGATAACCGAGCAATATCGCTTTGGCTTTGGCCGAAAGCTCTAAGTCCTTCGAGCTCGCGTCACCAATATCGACACCCACAATACGATTCACCTTGTCAGGATGGCGCATCGCATATTGGTAACCAAACACGCAGCCCCAATCATGAAGCAGCAAAGTCACTGGTTTACCCTCTGAAATGGACTCTATGATGGTATCGAACAGCGTCAGCATCGAGTTTAAGTCATGATACTGACGTGGCTGCCCAAGCTCATAACCCGGCAGCGAGAACCTGACGCAGCGATAGCGTGATTTGAGCTGCGCCACTTGGCTATCCCACAAGCGATACGTGTCTGGCCAGCCATGAATCATCACTATGGTGTGCTCGCCTTCCCCTTCGATATGAACATCAATGTCTTCAATAACCTGTCTTTGTTCCATTGTTACCTCCTACCTAGCGTTAGGGTCAGTTATTGATTGCACTAAAAGTGTGGCGACTTAGTGAGACAGCATGGCTTTCTTCAAAGACTTATCCGTCGGTTTATCACCGAGCCAAACCGCGAGTAGTGCTTGGCGAAACGCATCATCTTCGACCAATACGCGCAGCTCACCGTTTTTATAGCTGTATATGCCTTGGCCGGGTACGCTCATCAAGGTGAACTGATCACCCTCTGTCACTTCATCGGCAAAGGTCAGCTCGACAAACTTGGCAATGCTGGCGTCAATTGGCGCGGTGTTGCCACCGGTCGCGTTATCAAAGCCTTCATTGAGTGCATCGGCCAGCTTTTCTTTGGTGATCATGCTCGAAGTGATATTAAGGCGAATCGCAGACGCCTGCTCACCAGTGATCAGCGGCTTGGCCTCGGTCGCCGGCAAAGAGGTAAATAGTGACCCGACATACAGGTCCATAAAAAACTTACTTCGGACACCGGCACCATTTAGTTTGAGCTCTTGCTGCTGAGTCGTCAGCGTATCGGGCACTTCGATACCACTGATAACTTTTGCTTGAGCCGAAACAGATACGGAGGCGAGTAACGTGATTAATAGCGGTAATTTCATGATTTCTCCTTATGGCCCCTAAAATCAGGGGCCATGTATTGTCAGTGAGCGTTCAAACGTTAGAAGGCGTAGTTGTATTCAAGCCATACTTTGTCCGGAGCATCACTGTCAGAGAAGTTATGGTAGTTAAGACGTAGGTTTTGGCGGTTGGTGATCTGGTAACCGAGTGTCAATTCGATTTGCTGAGGGCTCAGCTCTAACCCGCCCTCAGAAACCGGTTTATCCCAGCTCTTACCGCCAAATTCATCGGTGTAAGTCCAAGCACCCAACACCCACCAAGAGTCATTGAACTTGTAACGGCCATAGACCTTAACCGAATAGATCGTCGACGCCCAATCAATACCGCTACTGCTAAGATTGTTGGCGGCGGCCATGGCTGGATCATAGCTTGCGAGCTTACTGGTGTTATCCTCCATAATGACACCACCTGCCATCAATACAGGCCAGATAAACGCATTGTCACCAATCGGTAGCGTCGCGACTGCACCCGCTTGAACTACCGCTGTTTGACCATAGAAAGGATGATCTTTGACCACCGCATCCACCATATGTCCAAGGCCGTTGGTGGTATTCACCGAGCCATAACGGAAACGGTAGTTGCGGTTGGTAGTCTTATCGTTCATTTGAGGCACGACCATCCCACCAATGGCTTTAGTGCCTGAGAATTTTGGATCGCCGCCCTTTTCATCAAACACATCGTTGAACTCTAGGATGAAACCGGATTTACGGTCAGAGTCGGGCTCCGACAACATGTACATCGCTTTTAGGTTCATCCCTTCGTTACCATAGCCTACGCCTAATGCGGTATACGCTTCGGTTGGGCTCGACATGTCAATTTGTTGCTCAGCTTCCTCGTTAGCAAGGACAGCACCAGAACAAACAAGGGCGATTGAGGTCATTGGAATTAGGTAAGATTTCATAATTTGGCTCCACTACAATAATGAGTCATATAACTGTTTTTATTACAAATTTATTAGTATTAAGAGAGAACTGACGCCATGCGCTGTTCGCGCGTTTTTCTAAAGAACAACCAGGCATAGATGCCGTTTGCCACAAAGCTCGCCAATCCCGCTAATAACATGAGCTCATCGTTGCGCGGCAGCACCACCACGTTGCTTTCGTACATAAATGGACAACTGAAGTAATACATAAAGGAACCCGCCAGCGTGAAGGCGCGCGCCTGCAGCCACGTACCCTTCTTGATAAACAGTGATGGCAAGGTCGCCGCCACCAGAACCATGGCTTGCGCTGTAGCACTGCCAGGGAAGTTGAGGTAAACAAACACGATGTTCCAGATGTCGTAAGCAATGATCCAGAACGTGGTCATGGCAGGCCACACCATGTCTTTTTGTTTTGATTTGTCAGCGTGGATCTGTGCCCAACCCGCCAAAGTGATGATGGAGAGTAAACCACCAGTCGCATTCAGAATGTTGGCCATGTTGCCCATGGTGAAGTCTTGCAGCACCGCTTCTGAGATGTTCAGCGCCAAAAACGCAGCGGCGCCAAAACGTGCCCACTTTTTATCGCCAATAGGGGTAAATCGGATAAGGGTAAACAGCGCGGCAGCACCGACTACCGAGTAAAGCTTGACCCACTTAAACCAGTAGGTAACGCCGTAGCTACTGAACAGTGGAATAAGTGCAATCGGCAGTACGAACCAAAGTAGGTAGTTGGCCCATTTCACATGACGGCAAAGCTCATTGAGTGCAATCAAGCCGACCAATACAAACAGCACATGCAGATAAGCACGGGTTTGATACAGTTTATGGAAGTTGCAGTGACTGCCATCCTTGGTAAAGCGCATCTGATCGCGATCGGTATACGCGAAAGTTGCGTTATCAAAGTCAGTGATCTCATCGCCAGCATTGCTGCGGATCACGACTTGACCCTCTTCAATGTGCCAATTTTGAACTTCGGTCTTGTTAAAACCACCAGACTGTCTAAGCACTTTGACTTTGCCGTCCGCCAAAAACTCTAGGCGATAAAACAGACTGCCCTCGCCTGGGTCGCCGTCAAACGTACCTTGCCAAGTTTCGCCAATAAGTTGTTGTTCGTTATAGCCTTGATCGGCGGCTGCAAGCGGAGACATAAACGCCGCGCACAGTGTTACCAACAACGCCAAAATCTGTGTTGTTAATCTTTTCATACCATCACCTGTGTCAGGTTTTGAAGTGGTGGCCTAATGACGTCGTCATCAACTAGGCCACCGGGGGAGAGCCGTTAAGCTATTTACCTATAAGCTATGTGCCTCTAAGCAATCTGCTCTTAACTATTTAGCTAGCGCCACTTTGTCGGGAGCTTCGTCATACTCATTGACGCAGTCCGTTTTCAGTGGAGGCTGGTTGTCGCCATACGGTGGCTCCTTCTGCTCGCGCTGCTTTTTGAAGTACCAGATGACAAATGGAATGTGCATCGCAAGGTTGATAGCGCCCCACCAATAGAGCACGCTCTCGTTACGCCATGCGCTGGAGTCCATGACCGGGGTAAACACATCGTGTATAGCACGCACGAAGATGTGGAACGCTAGCGTGTAAACACGTGCAATGATGTAGAGCTCTGGACGTTTTTTGATGACCGGATAAAGCTCGGCAGCAATCAAAATACAGAATGAACTTGCGAAGAAGCCGGTGTTTTCGCCAAACACAAACGCCAGGTTCCACGTGGTGTATAGGAAGTTCCAAGCCGCAGTGGAATAGAACAGCAAGTCATTCGGCTTGTCTTTAGAGATAAGCCAGTACTGACGCACACCGTTCTTGTAGCGCGGGAAAGGAATGGTGATACATAAGATCACGCCACAAATGAAGTTGAAGTAGTTGCCCGTGACCAGATCTTTCAGTGTCGCTTCGGCAATGTTGAGAAATAACACGCCGTACAGCACTTTCAATACCCAGTCGCCACGGAAGAAACGCAATATCGCGTTCGGGTTTTCTCGGTAGTACCAAGCTAGTCGAGCAAGACCGACCACCAAAGCTGTCGGAATCAGTACGCTGACGGTTTTCGCCCAGCGGAACCAACCATCCAACTGATCAGCCCACAACGGCGCGGTAAATAAAGTTGCGATCCAAATAAAGGCCGTCAACCGGGGAGTCCGGCGCATGCCCTCGATGAGTAGTAACAAAAACACTATGTAAGAAGACATAGATACCACGTATTGCCAGGTTGGTATGTCCATAATACCTCCACGTTAAATTATTGGTTTTAATCAAAATTCAGTTAATACACACACTCTGTTCTTTTTATTTTTCAAAATCTTATAATAGAGCAATTACTCTATGTTTGAGTAATTACTCTAATTTTATTTTACTCAACGTGTTGGGATCCTTTTCACGTTTTCAAAAGTGAAAGATAAGATTGGTGGCGATTTTTTAAACTAATCACACATTTTTGGTATGGCTTTTGGAATCTTATGAGAGCGATCACAGAATGTGCGAGGTGGGTGTTTTTTGAGCGTAAAGAAGGCGACATAAAGTCACCGAAGGGGGGGTTATGCAGATAGGGGAGCTACTGGCATCATCAAACACGGTTTTGCCCCATTCCTTGCCAGAGAAGCTCTACCTCACAAATCACAGTGAGCTGTTTTGACCTACTTTTTCTTATCTGTGTAATTTCTAGTAAGTCCGGTCTTACCTGCATTGCAATAAGGGGGAATTAAGCTCACTTTAGTATTAATATAACCTCATATTTATTTATCCTAGGTGGAGCAATGGACAGCTGTGACATTAACTTTTTGGGAGAGCAATACGGTAAAAATCTGTCGATCACTCGTACGGAGAGTGACCGGGGAGCAGTGCTAGTTGCAGCGTCAATGTTAGAAGAGGTCTTAAAAGACCTTATTGTTTCTTGTTTGAGAGAACCATCAGGTAAACAAGACCCTCTATTTGCAGATGGCCTTGCTCCTCTGGGGACATTTTCATCCAGAATTGAGATGACATATCGCCTAAGGCTTATCAATCAACAGGATAAAGAGCTATTAAACCTTTTCAAGAAGCTCAGGAATGATTTTGCACATAAAATTGAAGCAAACACTCTCAGTGACTCTAAGTTCAGAGGTCGGGTAGACGGTATAATGCAGAAGCATCAAGCACTGAAAGATCCTACTGAAGCGATAGCAAAGATGAGATTGCAACAGTCAGACGCAAATGGGTCTGAATCTCATCAAGAGGATGGAACACACATACGCGAGACGTTCGATATGTTTTTTGCGTTAACTATTGCAATGCTACAGACCCGCTCGCGCATAAATTCCCGAAATCAGTAAAGCTCTAGCCCTGCGGTGCCAGTAGGTTGTTGGCCGTTGCCAACACAACTAACGACAGCTGATTCAGTCACTAACTCTTTGTGCACTGAGCTAGCGTATCTAGCTTGTTTCTGCCAAAAAAATTCTCAGAGCCAGTGAGGGGGCGACTTAGCCTGTACATAAATAGACCAAGGCAGGCTAATCCGTATTCTGGTCTGAAATACGCAGTTTTTCTGTAATTGTCCCCAGTTCTATATGATGATTCACAAAACAGGTTGATATCGGTTGAGTTTCATAAAAAGTGGCAGCAACATAGACGGAAAATTCCGTCTATAAAGCGAAAGCGTCAAGTGACCTTAGAGATTTGAAACATGAGTGAAGTACCTGAATTATTAAAAGCATTAGCCAGTCTTTTGTGGCCAATTTTTGCGTTTGTGGCTTTATTCTTGTTTAGAAGTCAGTTAGCAGAAGCTATCGGTAGATTTAAAAAAGGTAAGTTGCTTGGCCAAGAATTAGAGCTAAACGATTCCCTGGTAAATCTACAGCGCTCAGCATCGCAGTTGTCCGAAGAAGTTTCTGCAATCCCACCAAGTGAAGTGGAAAGTTCAGACAGTAATGAGCTAAAAGATGACGAATCGAGTGTAAAAGCCATTATTCACGAGGCCGCAAGGTCGCCTAAAGCAGCTCTAATATTACTCGCTTCTGAGATCGAAAAAGAGGCGAAACAAACACTCGCTAGCATTGGTAAGCTAAAAGGTCGAAAAAGTGTAAGTCTGAGGCAAGCGATAGATGAATTAGATAGCCATTATGGTTTGCCGAAACATATATCTGGTAGTCTGCGGCTATTTTGGGAAACGAGAAATAAAATAATTCATGTTCGAGAAACTGACGAACGTAACATTTTAAGTGCAATAGACTCTGGTGTTAGCATTCTAAAATCACTCCAAGCACTCCCAAGGGAGACAAATTGGGTGCACCATACAGGAGTGCCAATTTATTCCGATCCTGACTGCACAGTTCTAATTAAGAACGGAAAAGGTGTGATTTTGAAAAGTGCCTCTTCTAGTGGCGCAAAAATATTCTACCGAATTTTTCCAACGAATCGGACACATTTCGAAAAGGGAAGAAAAGTTGCTTGGGAGTGGAATCATGATAATACATGGTCTGATGCGTGGTATAGAGACCCAGAGTCAAATGAGATTAAGCTTGCGTGGAATAGCTCAATGGAGTTTGTTGGCCAGCATTTAGATGAGGTTTAGCACTTAACTGCAGCGGACTAATTTACGCTGCGCTTCATTTTCCCGCTGAGTTGGACGTTATGTACCAGTGCTTGCCGCACCATCTGAAGCAGATTATGTTGCGAAAAGTTAGTATTTTCTGGATTAAGGAGTAACTGTGGGCTTTCCTAAAGATATCGCGCGTGAGCGAGGGCGCTTCCATAAAGTTGATCCTAGCGAACTTTTAGACATGGATGAATATGCTGAGTGGCTTAGTGCCCTCTTATATGGCCAATGTTACGTTGAAGAATTTGATGGTGAACTTTGTATCATCGAGATTAAGCACTTAGTGAGTAATCAAGGTGGTGTAAAGATTGAAATCTTTTCAGACGAACACCCGCCACCACATTTTCATGTTAAGTCTGGTGATATTGATGCTAGTTTTTCTATTGAAGATTGTTCAGTGGTGGATGGTACGGTCAGAAATAAAGAGTTGAAAGCTATTAAGTTTTGGCACAACTCACTAAAGCAGAAACTCATCGAGGTGTGGAATGAGACGCGTCCATCTGATTGTACTGTAGGCTTGTATCAAGGCACATAACAAACGACTCAGAGTGATTCGGCACGTGTGGCGTTTCTACTATGCGTCGGTTTTAGTGATTAAGGTAGTATGCGACAGTATCGGTATTACGTACCGTAGACGGAAAAATTCCGTCTATAAAGCGTTAAATGCTTCAATAAATATGAGAGTAAAATGAATATTGGTAGAACAATCAGAATCTACTTGGACGACGGTTCAATTTCTGGCATCAGGCATGCAGAAATTGTTAATTGGACAGGACAAGCAATATCAGCACCTAGAACTCAGGTAAAGTCATTGTCTGACTGGGAAGAGTCGAAAAAACCGGGTGTATACTTTCTTTTTGGTGTGGATGAAACTTCCGGGAACTCTGCAGTTTATATTGGGGAAGCAGAGAATGTTCTAGACCGTTTACAAAGTCATATTGCTAACAAAGACTTTTGGAACGAAGTGGTTTTCTTCACAAGTAAAGATGAAAATCTTACTAAATCCCATGTCAAATACCTTGAGTCTAGGTTAGTACAATTTGCTAAATCGGCTGAAAGATACGTTGTTCTAAATGGTAATGAACCTCAACAGCCTGTATTGCCTAGAGGTGATCGTGATGCAATGGAAGAGTTTCTATCCAATATCAGGGTACTCTTAGGTGTCATTGGTCATAAAGCTCTAGAGTCATTAGCTCAACACGAGATACCTAAACCGATTGATCACCAAGTACATGAAGAAAGTACTCCTGTCTCAAACAACAGCAATTTTAGCTTGAAAGTTAAAGGAATATCAGCAAACGCGGTGTTAACTGATGAGGGTATCGTGGTGTTATCCGGTTCAATGGTAGCTGATAAAATTAGAGACAGTCTTTCGACAGGCTATCAAAAACTTCGTGCAGAATTAATTGATTCAGGTGCAGTGGTAAAAGGTGGTGACGGTGTTCTTCGATTTACTAGAGACCGGCTGTTCACCAGTCCATCACAGGCTGCTGCAATAATAGCGGGCTATGCGATCAATGGGCGTCATCATTGGCAGACCGAGAGTGGTAAAACACTCAAAGCAGTTGAAGAGTCTGAGGCTACCAGCACTTAACAATCTGTTTAAGAGGGATTCGCAACGCGTGGCACTCTTACTATGCGTTGGTTTTAGTGCTTAAGGCTGTTTGCAACGGCTTCGGTATTGCGTTGCTCACCCCTTAACAGGGCGTTACTTTTCCATATGTGGACTAATCCGTTATATTCTGATTTAGTAATATGACTGACTCGGTTTTGTCCAGAGACGTGCTAAAGGTGCATGTAACGCAGAACTGCCCCATTCGGTGCTTCAAGCCATACCAAAAATCACCGTCATCCCCTTGAAAAAGGGGATCTCATTTAGCGCGTTGAAAAGTTGAATTACGTGACTTAATCGAATATTTTCAGTTGCCTACACGTGGTGGGAGATCCTCACTTTCGTGATGTATGGACTCCCTCCCTCAAGAGGGAACTAAAATTACTGGTGACGAAACCATAATCTTTAGGAGTCCATACATGAACAAGTCTACGACCATTGCTATTGATTTAGCAAAAAGCTCATTCCAAGTTTGTAAGCTGGTTGGCAATCATGTCGCTACAGAGAGACCATTCAGCAAAGCCAAGCTAAAATCTTGGTTACTCAAACAACCGCCTTGCACCGTCGTAATGGAGTCCTGTGCCACCTCTCACTTCTGGGGGCGTTTATGCCAATCCGTAGGGCATAACGTTATCTTGATCGCACCAAAGAATGTATCCCCATTCCGCACGAATCAAAAAACAGACAAGAATGATGCAATGGCCATTGCTGTCGCAGCTAAACAGCCTAATGTCCACTTTATTGCGGTCAAATCTGTCAGGGCGCAGTCACTTCAATCCATCGACAAGATGAGACAGCACTTGGTCGATACAATCACTGCTACAAGCAACATGATTAGAGCACTTATTGCCGAGTTTGGGGTTGATATTCCACGCGGAACGTCCGCTTTTGGAAAGCAAGTTCCTTTCGTCTTAGAAGATGCAGAAAATGGCCTGCCAGATATTGTCAGAGAGCAAATATCGACGATGTACTGGCTTTATCAAGACCTAATTGAAAAGAAAGAAAAAATCACAAAACAACTCAATAACGAGATACAGCAACAACCTGAATGTCGCGCCTTAACTGCTATTGAGGGAGTGGGCAATGTCAACGCGCTGGCTTTATATCTCGCCATCGGTGAAAACGGCGGTAACTTTAAAAACGGCCGTGAAGCTTCTGCGTGCATCGGCCTAACGCCCAAACAATACAGCACTGGCGGCAAGACTGTACTTTTAGGTATCGGCAAAAAATTCGCCTGTAAACGAATACGAGCCAACTTGATTCAAGGTGCTCTCGCTTTTGTTCGGGCTGTCGACCGAAGGGAGCCTAAGACAACAAAAGAGGCTTGGGTCAAAGGCCTGATAGAAAGAGCTGGGCTGCGAAGAGCGGCTGTTGCTCTCGCCAACAAAACAGTAAGAACGGCATGGTCAATGCTCAATCACCACCAACCATACCGATTACCAGAGACAGTTTAAGAACCATATTTAGGTTACAACCAAGAGTAAGACAAAAACAGGTAAGACCGACCCTAACGAGCCAGATCATCCTCATGGTACCAGGTACCTTTTTCGCGAAGTGGCATTGGGGTGCGAAAACATCAAGGGGCAGAGTTCGCTACTCAATAAGAGCCCGAATATGCGCATGCTTCCTACTTATTTTTGTCCTCTAGTTGCAATCTAACGGGAGTCCATATATGAGGATGACGGCTACGTGGGGCATGTTAAAAACGAGCGGACGTAGACTATTTTTGTCCAGAACCTTCATGACGGGCACTTCTGCTCAGAAATACCCCAAACCTTCTCAGAACCTGCGAACGGAAACCTAGCCAGTAAACCAATAGACCCAGTCAATCTAATCACTATTTTGAACTCTCATACGGAAACTTTCCCGAAACTCGCCTCCATAGCTATATGGCGACTCACATAATAGGTTGATATAAATGGCAGCAACATAGACGGAATGCAAAATTGGAAAAAGCCCGTCTATAAAGCGCTAACCGTCATGGAGATTGATATACTCAAAGTGATAGAATAGTATCACTTTAGTATTCATTTGGAGCAGCTCTCATGAAAGTAGAACTAGTTACATCACTTAAACGTCAGGCAACTAAGATCCTCGCCGACCTCCGCGACACTAAAGAGCCTGTGTTAATAACCGAGCATGGCAAGCCATCCGCGTATCTCGTTGATGTTGATGATTACGAATTTATGCAAAATCGTTTGGCTATTCTTGAAGGTATAGCACGAGGCGAACGCGCATTAGCTGACGGCAAAGCTGTAAGTCATGATGAAGCCAAGGACAAAATGTCTAAATGGCTAAAATAATCTGGACTGAGCCAGCGTTATCTGACCTTAAAGATATCGCTGAATACATCGCAATTGAAAACACTGTTGCGGCAAAGCAGTTGGTCCAAATGATCTTCTCCAACGTCGAGCGCTTACAAACTTTCCCGGAGTCTGGTCGTATTCCTCCCGAGCTAAAACACCTGCGTTATCGTGAAGTTGTCGTTAATCCCTGTCGTGTTTTCTATAAGCAAGACGGTGACAAAGTTTTTATTCTGTTTGTCATGCGTGCTGAGAGAGATTTACGCAAGTTCCTGCTGAGTAAGCAATAACCATTGGGAATGAGTGACTAACAAACGGCTATGGCACTAGTCGCCTTACTCGAAGAAATCCGTACATATCTAAATCAGAAGATTTACTGACACGGAAATGTCCAGAACAATGCAGACTGGAGATGTAACACTAATTTCCCTCAAAGTCTTTTAGGCCGCAGAACCAAAATGCCCACAAGATCTGGCATCTTATGGGCATTAAAATTTTCACTTATCAGATAAGAGCATTACTCGTAATCAGAAGCGTAAGTGTCTTCGTAAGAGTGAGAGTAGAACTCAAATAGGTTACCAAACGGGTCTTCTAGGTAAACCATTTGTGCTTGCTTAGAATCATCTTCTGGGTGGTAACGGTGAATATCCATGCGTACTTTACCGCCGAACTCTTCTACACGTGTGATTGCTGATTCAAACTGCTCTTTTGGAAGCTGTAGACAGAAGTGGAAGATACCTAGGCGAGAAAAATCAACATTATGACGCTCTTCGCGGTCAACCATTTCGAACAACTCTACGCCGATACCGTCAGTTGTCACCAGGTGAGCAATGTTGAAACCTTTGAAGCCTTCACCAAATACGGCAATACACATACGACCGATTGCAGATTCGCGCTCTTCGATCACTTTAGTGTTGTTCATTACAACGCGAAGACCTAGCGCTTTAGTGTAGAACTCTACCGCTTTGTCCATATCGCCAACCATGATACCAACGTGATTCATTTTCATAACTTTCTCCAAAAACTGATTTGATTATTTCGTGTTTCGTTTCGATGTGGAGAAGTATAGGGATGATAAGGTTTAATGAAAAATTATCAATAATTATAAAAATGATAACATAAATTTATAATCTACTTTAAGGGCTATTTTTACCAATCAGGATAAGGTGACTTCTTTTTACCCCATTTCGTGCTTCAAGCCTTCGTCAAAATTACCGTCATTCCCTTGAAAAAGGGAATCTCATTCAGCGCGTCTCAAAGCTGATTTACGTGACTTAGTCGAATATTTTCAGTTAGCTACGCGCGGTAGGAGATCCTCACTTTTGTGAGGATGACGAATATATTCGTGAGCGAAGGGGTTGGAATAACCAACAAACTTCTGTCAAAGACTGAGCTATAACCCCGTTGGAACTAACAATCACAGACAAACTATCTTTTTGTTTTCGGTGTGCGCGTTGAGTAGATTCCGCATCGAGTGCGGAATGACGGAAATTTGGGTAATTGTGAATGTTAGGGTCAAGTCTTTATCTATTCGGTTTAACCGTGACTGAGTTCAACTAACCCACCGTCTTATACTTCAATTTCAACTTAGTCAGCACCTCTTTCCCTTTATCGGTACTATAAGGCCACAATAGAACGATAAACTTAACAACGCCGCGATTCACATCGGCTTTGGTTATCGACTTGCTCACTGAGTTTGCCATTAAATAGCTCACCCAGAAGCCACCAACGACGCGCATCAGTTCAATTAGCTCATCGATTTGATCGTCGTCGATGACAATAAATCCGTCGCGGCGCAGATTGAGAACCGATTCGTGAGCTCTGGCGACCAATACATCATGCGCTTGCAAATAGGCTTGATGCAGGGCTTTATCGCGCATCACGATTTCAGGCATGCTGGCGTGGAAGAAACGAAAGCGCCAGATACTGCCAAATACTTCTTCGCAGTAGCGCTGCAGGTAAACCTCCGCCGGTGTGTCACTGGAAACCGGAACAAAGGACTCACGGACGTAAGCGATATAATCGGAAAATATCGACTTGATAATGTCTTCTTTATTGCGAAAGTAGTAGTAGAGATTGCCAGGGCTCATCCCAAGGTGGGCGGCAATATGGTTGGTGGTAATGGCGCGCTCGCCTTTCTCATTAAATAGCTTCAAGCTGGCTTGAATGATTTTATCTCGGGTCTTCATACTCGTTAACGAATCTACCTCTCTCGCAGAGCGTGATAAACAAAAGCCCCAGCAAGGTGCTGGGGCTTCAACTCATTTAGCCTTGGTATTTGTAGAATACCGTTGAAAGCGGCGGCAGACGCAGTGATAGAGACTGAGGCTGAGACTCACTCTCTATGCCCTCTGTTTCTGCAACCTGCACCACGCCGAAACCACTGCCTGCATAGAGGCTGTCGTCGGTGTTTAGCAGCAGTTCATAGCGTCCTGCTAGTGGCACACCCAATCGAAACGCTTCGTGTGGTACTGGCGTGAAGTTACTGATCACTAATACGCGCTCACCGTCTTCGCTGATACGCTCATGTGCCAAAATACTCGCTTCTGCGGCATCTTGTAGTCGCCACTCAAAGCCTTGCGGATCTGAGTCTTGATCAAACAGCGCTTTTTCACGGCGATACAGTAAGTTCAAGTCTTTGGTCAGTGCTTTCACACCTTGGTGGCGCTCAAAATCAAGCAAGAACCATTGAAGCTGGTCATCGTGATTCCACTCACCCGTTTGACCAAACTCGGCTCCCATGAAGTTGAGTTTCTTACCTGGTTGAGCGTACATGTAACCTAAGTAAGCACGAAGGTTCGCGGTTTGTTGCCACTCATCACCTGGCATTTTGTTATGGATAGAGCCTTTGCCATACACCACTTCATCGTGTGATAGCGACAGAACGTAGTTTTCACTATGTGCGTAAACAAGCGGGAATGTGATGGTATCGTGATGGTATTTGCGGTGAACTGGATCTTCTTGAATGTACGACAAGCTGTCATGCATCCAACCCATATTCCACTTAAACCCAAAACCTAAACCACCAGCAAAAGTAGGAGCAGAAACGCCAGGGAAAGCTGTCGATTCTTCAGCGATCGTCATGGCATTCGGGAAGTGCTTGTACACTTCTTCGTTCATCCATTTCAAGGTTGCAATTGCATCGTAATTTTCACGGCCGCCATCGACATTTGGGATCCACTGGTCATGACTACGTGAGTAATCAAGATACAGCATCGAAGCCACCGCATCGACACGGATACCATCGATATGGAATTGCTCAAACCAGTAAAGGGCATTGGATACCAAGAAACGACGAACATGTTCGCGGCCAAGATCGTAAATGTACGAGTTCCAATCTTGGTGCCAACCACGACGCGGATCCGGATCGTGGAACAGCGGCGTACCATCAAAGTTTGCTAAGCCGTGATCATCCGATGGGAAGTGGGCTGGAACCCAGTCTAGCACCACACCAAGGCCAGCTTGGTGACACTGGTCGACAAAGTATTTGAAGTCATCTGGTGAACCAAAACGGCTGGTCGGTGCAAACAAACCCACTGGCTGATAGCCCCATGAACCGTAGAACGGGTGCTCAGAAACTGGCATCAATTCAACATGGGTGTAGCCCATATCGGTTAGGTAAGGGATCAGTTCATCAGCAAGTTCGCGATAATTCAGGAAGTCGCCATTGTTGTTGCGTTTCCAAGAACCTGCGTGCAGCTCGTAGAACGATAACGCTTCTTTGCGTTTTTCGGTTACCGGACGCTGCTGCCAACTGCTGTCTTGCCAGTCATAGCGGTCATGGTTATAGGTAACAGAAGAGAACGATGGGTATTGCTCAGAATAGAAACCCCATGGATCCGCTTTGTGAGGCAGACCTTCGCCATCTGGCCCTTTGAGCTCAAACTTGTACTGAGTGCCTTCCGGCAAGTTTGGAATAAACAGTCCCCAGATACCGTAATCGAGTCGCTGCATCGGATTGCGGCGGCCATCCCACGCATTGAAATTACCGACTAGGCTTACTGCGGATGCATGCGGTGCATACACTAAGAAGCGAGTACCTTCGACGTTGTTACCATCACGCTCTTGGGTGATAAACTGCGCCCCCATTTGATGGTACATCTCTTTCGGTGTGTGCAACTCTTCATATTCGGCATACAAACCGTGATATTGGTATGGGTCATCGAGCAGTTGCTCAGTGCCATTCCAGTCAATAGCCAACTGATAGTGGGTAAATCGCAAATCGAGTTCCGATTCTAAGACAAACCCAGATGCTTTATCTCGCACCATTGGCATTCTCGTGCCGTCTTTCAAGACAACTGTTACGGCGTCTGCACCGGGCATCCAAACCCTCAGTGCGTGAGTCTCATCCTGTAGGTATGGACCTAAGAATGAGAATGGGTCAGCAAACGATGCACTCGAGAGTCGATCGTACGCTTGTTGTTGTCTTTTAAGCCCTATTTTGTTCAACGTTCATCTCCCTCGACCTAACACTGTGCCACCCCTTTTTATTGTTGAGTCTCAGCCAATGGCAAAGACGTCGGAGGCACAAAATAAAAAACCCGCGATACGCGGGTTATCTGCAAGATTTCATTGTACTGGAAACATCTACCACGGGAAGTGACAAGCGCCCACTTTTGCATTGCAAGCGTCAATTTTTCCTACAATTTACAATATAAATTGACCATTATTCAGCGTTGTCAATTTACTAAAAGAAAAGCACAACCCTTTGGAGATGACAGAACAAAAATCCAAAAGAGTCGTGCTTTGTTAGCGATTTAAAAATCTAAGGTTAGCTGGCTTTCGCGCGCACTTCCGTTAGGCGTTTAGCGATGCGATTTACCCCTTCTTGAGCGAATATTTCTTCAAGGTTCATCGACAGCTTACGACGCCAGTTCGGGTACTCATTAACCGTACCAGGAATGTTTACTGGCTTATCCATTTCTAGCCAGTCTTCTAGCTGAACACTGAGTAGGGCAGAAGATCCGGCTGCTACGTGAAGTTGCAGTGCTTCACTCAGATACGCATCCATCGGCACCAAGCTTGCGTCACGACCTACGCCTTCTGGCAGATAACCGTGCCATGCCACACTATCTAGAATGCCTTGTTTGCACTCTAGGCGATCATCAAACAGGCCAGCGAGCTGTTCTTCATCTGGATACAGACCAATTTCACGACCCATCTTCAGATCATCGCAGTGCCAAAAGCCGCGAAGTGTTGGCATATCGTGCGTACACAGTGCAGACATAGATTGACCTGCATAGTGCTCCGGTGAGATGAAGCCACCATCTTCTGCTGTTTCGAAGAAGAACACCTTGTAAGAGTGAACGCCCGCGTCACGCAGAATATCAACGATTTCATCTGGCACTGTACCCAAGTCTTCACCGATAACGCTACATTGATGGCGATGTGACTCTAGCGCTAGGATGGCTAGCATGTCTTCTACTGGGTAGTAGATGTACGCGCCTTTTGTTGCGTTCTCACCTTTTGGAATCCACCAAAGGCGCAGCAGACCAAGAACGTGGTCGATACGCAATGAACCACAGTGCTTCATGTTGGCACGCAGCAGTTGGATGTACGCATCGTAAGACGTTGCTTGCAGCACTTGTGGGTTGAGTGGCGGTAGGCCCCAGTTTTGACCCAGAGGACCAAGAATATCTGGTGGCGCACCGATGCTCGCATCCATCACTAGGTTGCCATTGTCTGCCCATGTTTCTGAGCCAGAATCTGCAACGCCCACAGCAAGGTCACGGTACAGGCCGACAGCCATGCCCTTCTCTTCTGCTAGTGCTTGAGCTTCATTAATTTGCACGTCAGCAATCCACTGCAAGTACATGTAAAGCTGAACTTTGTCTTGGTTGTCAGCGATGAACTTCTGTGTCGCTGCATTTTCGAAGCGGCGGTACTTCTCTGGGAATACCGGCCAGCCCCACATGTTGCTGTCTTCTGCGTGAAGCTCAGCATGGATCGCATCAAAGGCCGCTTGATGAAGAAGACTCTCACCGCCTGCTTCAACGAAATCTAAGAACAGTTTCGCGCGCTCAGACTGCTTGTCTAGGTGACGAGTTTTAAACTCATCGAATAGCAGTGGCAGTACGCTCATCTTAAGCTCAGCCACTTCGGTGTAGTTCACCCAGTGTGACTCACGCGCTTTTTGCAGACGCGCTTGGAACTCAGAACCACCAACGATTTGCTGCGCATCTGCGCTGAGTGCAAATTCCGCCACAGAGCTTACGTCGATGTATAGGATGTTCAACCAGCGGCGAGAAGATGGGCTGTATGGGCTCGCACCTTCTGGGTTCGCCGGGAATAGTGAGTGAATTGGGTTAAGACCCACAAAGTCACCACCACGGGCTGCGATATCCGCAACCAACTGTTTAAGATCGCCAAAGTCACCAATGCCCCAGTTGTGCTGAGTACGAAGCGTGTATAGCTGGATACTTGGACCCCAAAGCTTTTTGCCTTCATCCATTGCACTTTGCTTGTAACAAGCACGAGGCGTACGGATAAGTGTCATCTCGTAAGGTGCTTTGCGACGCTTACGCTCTAAGTAAAGCTTGTGATAGCCCCATGGAAGGTTGTTTGGTAACGCAAATACTAAAGGGCCACCCTCAGCACGTTCATCACGAACGATCTGAGATTGAAGATAGCCTTCAAGTACTTCTCCTTGCTCAGTCTCTAGACGCCAGCTGAAATCGCTTTCTCTCGCGCTCACACCCAAATGAAGTTCTACTTCTACTGCATCACCGTCTTTCACAACCAGTACCGGATCCAGCACTTCTTTCTTGTGCTTTTTCTCTGCAGATTTTAGTAGTGATTTATCATTAGTGGTGTCATAGCCTAAAGACGCAAGCAGACGAAGAATGGTTTCGTCCTCAACTTTGGCCTCATCGCCCCACGCACTTACGTAGCTGTCAGCTATTTTTGCCATTTCAGCAACTTGTTTTAATGCTGTTTGTTCTGTCATCGCTCTCTCCGAAGGACTTCTCTAACCTTCAAATCGGTAGGGTTATTATTTATTTAATGAAAAAGCCAAGGTACCCCGCTCAAACTGAGGTACCTTGGTCTAATTTTTTTAGCGAGAAACTGCTTCTAGTTTCCAAATGTTGTTCACGTAATCGCGAATCGAACGGTCTGAGCTGAACTTGCCAACTAGCGCCGTGTTAAGAATCGCTTTCTTCGCCCAACCAGCTTGGTCACGGTATTGCGCGTCCATGTCTTCATGCGCCTTCACGTAAGATGCGAAGTCAGCAAGACATAGGTACGGGTCACCACCATCTAGTAGGCTGTCGTATGTTGCACGTAGCAGACCTGGTTGACCTGGAGTGAACTCTTCGCCTAGTAGTAGGTCTAGAGATGCTTTCAGTAGTGGGTCAGCGTTGTAGAAGTCGTATGGGTTGTAACCTGCTGCTTTGGTGCGTTTCACACCATCAACCTCTAGACCGAAGATGTAGATGTTCTCGTCACCGACTTCTTCACGGATCTCAACGTTAGCACCATCCATCGTACCGATAGTGAGTGCGCCGTTAAGAGCCATCTTCATGTTACCTGTACCAGATGCTTCTTTACCTGCCATAGAGATTTGCTGAGAAACGTCAGCCGCTGGAATCAACATTTCAGCCATGCTTACACGGTAGTCAGGGATGAATACCACTTTCAGCTTACCGCCTAGGCGTGGGTCGTTGTTTACTTTCTCAGCAACCTTGTTAATCGCAAAGATGATCTCTTTCGCTAGGTGGTAACCCGGTGCTGCTTTAGAGCCGAAGAATACAACGCGTGGCGTCATATCAAATGTTGGATCATTCAGTAGACGGTGGTACAGAGACAACACGTGTAGCAAATCAAGTTGCTGACGCTTGTACTCGTGTAGGCGCTTGATCATCACATCAAAGATAGCATTCGTATCTAGCTCGATACCCATGTTCGCCTTAACCCAGTCCGCTAGACGCTGTTTGTTCTGTTTCTTAACAGCCATGTAGTCTTTCTGGAACTTAGCGTCATCAGCGTATTTCGCGATGCCTTCTAGCTGTTCAAGCTTAGCTGGCCACTCAGAACCGATCTTGTCAGTGATAAGCGCTGATAGACCTGGGTTACAGAATTTCAACCAACGACGTGGTGTCACACCGTTCGTTACGTTATGTAGACGAGTTGGGTACATCGCGTGGAATTCAGGGAACAGGTCTGATTTCACTAGCTCTGAGTGAAGTGCAGCCACACCGTTCACTGCGTATGAACCGATAACACATAGGTTAGCCATACGAACCATGCGGTGGAAACCTTCTTGGATGATAGACAGCTTCGCTTGCTTCTCACCATCGCCAGGCCACATTGCACGAACGTCTTGCAAGAAGTGGTGGTTGATTTCGAAAATGATTTCCATGTGACGAGGAAGTAGACGCTGGATTAGCGACTCAGACCAAGTCTCTAGTGCTTCTGGAAGTAGTGTGTGGTTTGTGTATGCGAACGTTTTAGAAGAAATCGCCCACGCCTCATCCCAGCTTAAACCTTTCTCATCAAGAAGGATGCGCATGAGTTCAGGAATCGCAATCGTTGGGTGCGTATCGTTAAGCTGAATGGTTTCTTGCTTAGGAAGATCCGCTAGCGTGTAACCTGCTGCTTCGTGACGACGTAGAATGTCGCGTACAGATGCTGCTGAGTGGAAGTACTGCTGCATTAGACGCAGTGTCTTACCTTTCTCGTGATTGTCGTTCGGGTATAGAACCTTAGTGATGTTGCCCGCATCGATAAGCGCGTGCTGTGCTTCGAAGTAATCACCGTTGTTGAAGCTTTCTAGAGAGAAAGGAGCGATTGCCTGACATTCCCAAAGACGTAGTGGGTATACCGTGTCAGACTCATAGCCAACGATTGGAAGATCCCAAGGCATCGCTTTCACAGTCATGCCTGGAACCCATTTACGAACGTCTTTACCGTTTACGTTTACAACTTCAACGTGACCGAAGAAACCGATCTCTTGTGCAAGTTCAGGACGAGCAACTTCCCATGGGTAACCTTCAACACCACACCATGCGTCTGGTGCCTCTTTTTGGCGACCATCTTCGAATGATTGCTTAAATAGACCGTATTCGTAGTGAAGACCGTAGCCTACAGTTGGGAATTCTTGAGCTGCACATGAATCCATAAAACATGCTGCTAAACGACCTAGACCACCGTTACCCAATGATGGGTCACGCTCTTCTTCTAGAAGGTCAGTTAGGTTGTGACCAAGTTCTGCCATTGCATCTGTCACTTGCTCGTACAAACCCATGCTGATTAGGTTGTTACCTGTTAGACGACCGATTAGGAATTCTAGAGATAGGTAGTTAACGCTCTTCGCGCTCTTGATGCGCTCATCGGCTTCAGTTTGAAGCAGGTCAAAAGTCGTTAGCTCTGCAAGCGCACGGCCCATTGCTAGATACCACTGACGCTCTGTTGCAGTCTCTACCGTTGTTGCGTAAGTCGCTGACAGGTGTTTCTTAACACTTTCTTGGAAAGAAGCTTTATCAAATTTTTTCTGTTGCGCAGGTTTCATTACGAAATCTCACTTTCAAGTTTTATCCATCTGTCACATATCGTGCATGGTGACGTGTCCATAAACATCCTCCTAAGTCCGACTCCCTAGAGGATGAGTGAGGAGGGCGTAGAGGGCGTACTCCACTCCACTTAGTGATCGATCTCCCATTCCGCTATCCGATTCGGTTTTTTCGGGTGATAGCGATCACGCCAAGCTCAGTTTTTAATCTAAGTGCTAACTAAGAAACCTTTACTATCCAGATTGCAACTAAATACAAAAATTGTTGTTGAGATCACAATTAGCCGTGAAAAACCCCCAAAGAAATGCGTTTTTTTGTATACATGGCAAGCCAAACCCTCTGCGAACAGTCACCATTAAGTGACCGACTTCACATTTATGAGGCGTAGTTGGGCTATAAGACACGCAATAATTAAAATCTGGCGCTCGATCAACAACGGTATAACCCAGTGTTTCATACCATCGAGTTTGCTCTATAAAGCCGTGGTAATCACTCTCTCCTCCTTTAGGAGAAGAAGAAAATAATAATTAGTAGGAAAAATCGTATGTGGATTCCTTCAAAACTGACTCGTCCGGGCCGCTTGCACAATGCTATTGTGCGCCCACGAGTATTAGATCTGCTTGCACAGGCTCCCTTTTATAAACTGGTACTTTTTCGCTCGCCGGCAGGTTACGGTAAAACAACGATGGCCGCTCAATGGTTATCGGACAAACCACATGTAGGTTGGTACAGCATTGATGAAAGTGACAACGACCCATTTCGTTTCGTCAATTACTTGCTGCAAGCCATTAATAAAGCCACCAGCAATAGCTGTCCTAATGCCCAAAAGCTGGCAGAACGTCGACAATTTTCATCTCTGCACTCACTGTTTAGTGAAGTGTTCGCCGAGCTAACCAGCTACCATCACGAGTGCTATATCGTGCTGGATGATTACCACCTCATCACCGATGAAGACATTCATGAAGCGATGCGCTTTTTCCTAAAGCACATGCCAGATAACATCACTTTGGTCGTGACCAGTCGTGGTAATCCCCCACTGGGTACCGCAAACCTGCGTGTACGTGACCTTATGATTGAAATTGGCAACGAATTACTTGCCTTCGACACAGAAGAAACCACTCGCTTCTTTAGCCAGCGCCTTGCCAGTGAGATCGATAACGAAACGGCCAATACACTGCGCACATACGTTGAAGGTTGGCCATCGGCGCTGCAACTTTTCGCACTGCAAGCGCAGCACCAGAAACGCACACTGGCACAATCGGTAGAGACCATCTCCCAGTTCAACCACGCACACCTTTGGGACTACCTAGTTGAAGAGGTGTTTGACTTACTTGATAAAGAAACTCGTCATTTCTTAATGCAGTGCTCGGTGCTTGATCATTTCAACGACAATTTGGTCACCGCACTAACAAAACGCGACGATGCGCTTAGTATGATTGAGTCGTTAAACCGTTTTGGCCTATTCATCTACCCGTTGGAAGGAGAGAACAACTGGTTTAGGTTCCACAACCTATTTGCTGAGTTTTTATCCCACGAACGAAAAGCACGAATTCCCCAACAAGAGCACGACCTACATCTAGCTGCTGCGAATGCTTGGCTAGAACAAAAAGTGCCTCATCAAGCCCTGCGTCATGCGCGTCTTGCTAACAATGCAGATTTGGTGGCGAACATTTTGCTGCAGTTTGGCTGGCAAATGTTTAACCAAGGTGAGCTAACCACCCTAGAAGATGCGATTGGCGTTCTCAGCCACGATCAGCTTTATAGTCAGCCAAAGCTTTGCGTGTTGCAGGCTTGGCTGGCACAAAGCCAACACCGCTATAACGAAGTCGGTGAACTGATCGACAAAGCCAGTGAAGAAATGGCAACACGCGAGGTCAAAGTAACCAAGAAAGAAGAAGGTGAATTCCACGCACTTCGTGCTCAGGTGGCCATCAACCAAAACTCGCCAGATCAAGCTATCGAACTGGCGGAGCTGGCACTAAGTGAGCTTGACCACTCGGAATATCGCAGCCGCATTGTGGCCACCTCAGTTGTTGGCGAGGTCAACCACGTGATCGGTAACCTTAGCCGTGCACTGTCTATGATGCAGCAGACCGAAAAGCTGGCTCGTCAATATCACGTCTACCATCAAGCGTTATGGGCGCAGCTACAACAAAGTGAAATTCTGATCGCACAAGGCTACGTGCAAGCTGCATTCGAAATTCAAGAGAGCGCCTTTAAACTGATTGAAGAGCAGCAACTCCACCAAGTGCCGCTACACGAGTTCTTATTGCGTGTCCGTGCCCAAGTTCTTTGGTGCTGGAACCGCCTCGATGAAGCAGAAGAGTGCGCGTACAAAGGCATCGACGTACTGGGGAACATCGATCCAAGCAAGCACCTGCACAGTTACTCGATGATTGCTCGCATCGCCATTGGTCGCGGCGAGCTGGATAAGGCGTCTAAAGTCATTGAACAGATCCAGCACCTCATCAAGCAGTCGACCTATCACGTTGACTGGACAGCGAATGCCTCATTGTCACTATTGCTTTACTGGCAAGCCAGAAACGACATGGAGTCGGTTGAACAATGGCTAGAGACTGCAATTCGACCGGATGAAGCGTGCAACCACTTTTCACAGCTTCAATGGCGTAATATTGCTCGTGCGCAAATCCAGCTAGGTCAATTTGAACAGGCTCAGAGCACTCTCGACTTCCTGGAACAAGCCGCAAGCAAGCACCAACTGGTGACCGATCGCAACCGTAATCTCATTGTGGAAGCTATCCTAAATGTTCATAACAAAAATGAAGAAAAGGCAAAACAGCTGTTGAAAGAAGCGTTAGTGCTTACTAACCAAACTGGCATGATTGGCAATTTCCTCATTGATGGCGCCACCATTGGCCACTTGCTGGCTAACCTAGTGTCGAAGTCCGATCTTGGCGATCTTGAGCGTCACCGCGCGCAACTGCTGATGAAAGACATCAACACCACTCAGCGTAGCCGCTCAGTACACTTTAACGAAGAGTTTGTTGAGAAGCTGGTCAACCACCCTAATATCCCTGAGTTAGTACGTACTAGCCCGCTAACCCAGCGTGAATGGCAAGTTCTTGGATTGATTTACTCTGGTTTCAGCAACGAGCAAATTGCTCAAGAGTTGGATGTTGCAGGTACCACGATTAAAACTCACATTCGTAACCTGTACCAAAAGCTCAACATTGCCAATCGTAAAGAGGCGATCAGTACTGCAGAAAACTTATTGCAGTTGATGGGTTACTAAGCTTCCCCACCCTTCATAAAACAAAGCCCGAGCATCGTCATTGCTCGGGCTTTTTGCTTTAAAAGAGCGCTCACAGGAAGGAGCGCTTGGGTCAATGGCTTAGCATGAAGCAAACACTCTGGACGGCAGCCTGATACCCGAATTACTCATCGATTCCACGAATTTTCATATTGCGGCGCCGCAGATACTCAAGCGTCACCAATAGCAGTACCGACATCAAAATCAGCAGCGATGCCACTGCCAAAATGGTCGGGCTAATTTGCTCACGAATACCGGACCACATCTGCCGTGGCACGGTGCGCTGCTCGGCACCCGTAATGAACAGCGCCACCACCACCTCATCAAACGAAGTACCAAACGCAAACAGTCCACCAGAAATCATCCCCGGCCTGATCAGCGGAAACGTCACGGTGCGAAAGGTGTACACCGGATTAGCGCCCAGACTTGCCGCCGCTTTGGTTAAGCTATGATCGAAGCCGCTCAATGTCGCGCTAACCGTAATCACCACAAACGGCGTACCCAGCGCGGCGTGCGCCAAGATAATCCCGGGCATAGTCTGAGCAAGGCCAAATCGGGTGTAGAAGAAGTACATTGCCGCGGCCGAAATGATCACCGGCACTATCATAGGTGAAATCAGTAGCGCCAATATCGCATTACGAAACGGTACTTTCTCGTTGGATAAACCCAGTGCTGCCAGCGTACCCAATAACGTGGCCAAAATGGCCGCCATCAGGGCGATGAAGGTGCTATTTTGCAATGCTTGGCGCCATTGCTGGTTTTCTATCATCTCTTGATACCAGCGCAGCGAATATGCCTCTGGCTCAAGATTCATCATCCCCTCAGTAAAGGTGAAATAAGGCGTTGCATTGAATGAGAGTGGGACAATAATCAAAATCGGCGCGATGAGAAAAAACAGCACCAAGCTACAAAAACCAAGGTAACTCCAGTACCCCACCCGCTCAGCGCGCGATGCGTAAGTTGGTAATGCCATGACCTATCCTCCTACTCGAATGTTGTTAATGCCCACCAAGCGGTTGAACAGGTAAAACAGCCCAAGCACCAACAGCAGCAATAAACCACCAAGTGCCGCCGCCATGCCCCAGTTGAGAGACGTCTGCATGTGATAAGCGATCATGTTGGAAATCATCTGCCCGCTGCGTCCGCCTACCAGCGCAGGCGTGATGTAAAAACCAATCGAAAGAATGAAGGTCAACAAACAGCCTGCGCCAACGCCAGGAAGCGTCAGTGGCATATAGACTTTGGTAAATGCGACTCGAGGCGATGCGCCTAATGAACGCGCAGCTCTAAAGTAAGTCGGGCTAATGCCCTTCATCACGCTGTAGAGCGGTAAGATCATAAATGGCAGTAAAATATGCACCATGGACACCACTGTGCCAAAGGTGTTGTGAATCAGCGCTAATCGCTCACTAGACAGCCCGCTCCAAATCAGCAGGTCATTGACTACCCCCTGATTTTGCAGCAAAACAATCCACGATGTTGTCCTGACCAGAAGTGATGTCCAGAACGGTAACAACACCACAATCAACAACAAATTGGCATGTTTATCAGGCAAGTTGGCCAGTAGGTAAGCCAGCGGATAGGCAAGCGCCAAACACACTAAGGTGATCACCAGCGACATCCACAAGGTTTTGTAAAACAAACCTAAATAGATCTGCCTCGACTCAGATTGCTCAGTAATTTTGCCGTTTTCATCCACCTTCAAGTCCAATGCGGCAAGATAGAAGTGAGAGGTGTAGGCGGAGTTCAGGTTCTTAATCGCAGCCCAGTATTTAGGCTGCTGCCAGCGTTTGTCGATAGCGACAAGCTGCTCATAGGTAACTAATTTTCCATCCAGCTTCGCCAACTTACGACCCGTTTTCATCAGTAAGCTACGCATGCCCGAAATTTCAATGTTAAAGCGATTAGCCACTTTTGGTAGCTGCTTGGAGAGATAAAGCGCAGTGATCTCTTCACTAAACGTATGAACAAGACGCTCACTCGGCACCGATTGCGTATCCCAAGCAGCTATTTCAACCGTGGTATCAGGCAGCGAGTCCACCACCAGAGAGTTATCGATACTGCGATAGAGCATCTCTACGATAGGAAACGCAAAGGACAGCAAGATAAAGCAAACCAAAGGGAGGGTTAGAAAAAGGGAGCGTATCTGCTTACGTCTTTCTGCTTTTGCCAGTTGCTGAGCGAGATCAGGCGTGTGGTTGCTAAGCTGCCTTTCCAGCTCGGTTACCGACTCCAAGGATGAAAGCTCGCGACTCATAATGCTTCCTCCAGCTTTACTCCATCACGAGTAGTCTTATGGTCTATCCCAGAGCGATTCTGCGCCTGAGAATCCGGCTTATGAAAATCTAAGGCATGACAATCCTGTTTTCGCCAGCCTATCTCGACCTGCTCACCCACTTGTACCGCCAAGCCTTGCCCTGAGTCGTTAGGAACTTTGACCACCAAATTAGCAAAACCCGGCACTTCAATAATCAAGCGGAAGTGATCACCGTGATAGATCATTTCATTCACTCGACCGACAAACCGATTTTGTAGCTCCGGCCCTTGGGGATTAATGACGATCTTTTCCGGTCTTATCGATAATGTGGTGAACGCGCGCTCGCTAGCCACTTGCACCGACTTCGCCTGAACTTGATACGAACCAACCGCAACCTGACAACACTGCTCTTCTAGCGACTGTACTTGGCCGACTATTTGATTGTTTTCGCCGATGAACTGAGCCACGAATGCATTGCTTGGCGATTCGTATAGCTCGTTCGGCGGGGCCAGTTGTTGCACTTCACCATCGTTAAACACCGCGATGCGATCGGACATCGTCAATGCCTCATCTTGGTCATGAGTGACATACAAAATGGTGATGCCAAGCTTCTCATGCAAGTGTTTGATTTCCATCTGCATCGTTTCACGAAGCTGTTTATCTAAAGCGCCTAATGGCTCATCCATCAGAACCAGCTTAGGCTCAAACACCAAAGCTCTTGCCAAGGCAACGCGCTGCTGCTGACCACCGGAGAGCTGCTTAGGATAGCGATTTGCCACATGAGAAAGCTCCACCATAGATAAGATGTTCTCAACTCGCTCAGCGATTTCTCGCGCGCTCATATTGCGCACTTTCAGTGGAAACGCCAAGTTCTCGGCAATGGTCATGTGCGGGAACAGGGCATAGTTTTGAAATACCATGCCGATCTCGCGTTTATGTGGAGCGAGATGATTCACCGGCGTGCCATCAATAAAGATTTCACCATGCGTTGCCGTTTCAAAGCCTGCGAGCATCATCAAGCAAGTGGTTTTTCCTGAGCCAGATGGACCCAACATGGTGACAAACTCACCCGGGGCGATGTCGAGGTTAAAGTCCTTTACGACCAAGGTTTTGCCATCGTAGGTTTTCTTTACATGCTGAAAACTCACATAGTCCGTTCGATTCGTTTTCATAGTCTCTGCCTTGATTGGGTTAAGTTAAGAGCGCCCGCCATGAGCGCTCTGTGCTATTAGTTCTTTGCGCTATTAGTTCATTTGCGCCAAAACTAAAGCTGGTACTTACTCAGGTCGGGACGAGTTGCTAACGCAGCTTCAACAAGCTGAATCACCTCTGCACGCTCAGCGCCCTGCAGCAGTTGACGTGGTGGGCGCACCTGCTCTGAACCGCGACCACAAACTTGCTCGGCTAACTTGATGCATTGGACTAAGGTTGGAATGGTATCGAGTTTAAGAAGTGGCAAGAACCAGCGATAGATTTCGAGCGCTTCGGCATAGCGGCCTTGGCTCGCCAGCTTGTAGATAGCGACCGATTCCGCTGGGAAGGCATTGGTTAGACCGGAAATCCAGCCCGTTGCCCCGAGCATTAACGATTCAAGGGCAATGTCATCCACACCACCAAATATGGTAAAGCGCTGATCAAACTTGTTGTAAAGCTCTGTGATGCGGCGCGTGTCCGTGGTCGACTCTTTGATTGCAACGATGTTGTCGAACTTCGCCAGCTTTTCCATGATGTCCAGATTCACATCCACACCATAAGTGACTGGGTTGTTGTAAATCATCATTGGCATCTCAGGCGTTGCTTCCGCAAGCGTGCGGTAGTATTCATACGTCTCAGAGTCTGATGTGCGATAAACCATGGCAGGCATGACCATACAGCCGTCAACGCCAATGGCTTTCGCATCTTGCATGTAATCAACCGATGCGGCGGTAATTGACTCTGCAGTGCCTGCGATAAGCGGTACTCGGCCGTTAACCACTTCTTTCGCGGCTTGCAGCACCTGACGCTTTTCCTCTGGGTAAAGGGCGCAGTTCTCCCCTACCGTGCCAAGACAAATAATGCCGTTAACACCGTCGTTGATTTGGTTGTCGATGACAGTTTGAGTCGCATCAAGATCAATCGTTAAGTCGCGTCTAAACTGAGTACTGACCGCTGGGTAAACACCTTTCCAATCTACGTTCATTGAATTCCTTCCATTTGTATATTGTATGCAATTTTAAAAGTGAGCAAAAAGCTCTTCACTATCCCAATTCCACTTGGGCTAAGTTCGTCAATACCACCTGCGCTGCCACGAGATCAGCCAGGGCACTACCGACAGATTTATACAGAGTTATTGAATCGGGATCGGTTCGTCCCAAATCCGCGCTTTGGCTTGTTTTTGGGCTTAGATCGGCACCGCAAAGCTGTGGTAAATCCGCCACTATCTGCTCTGGCGAGAAGACTTGCTCCGCAATCGGGATAAGTAGTTCGCCCGCCTCAGCTAACACATTGATGCGGCTATCAACATATACCCGCGAGCGCAGCACCAACTCACTGTCACACTCTCGGTGCTGACGATGATGATTACCTACCAAGTCAACATGTGTCCCCGGCTTTACCTGCTCGCCCAATATCAATGGTTCGAGAGAACCCGTTACACAGCTGATGATGTCTGCCGCCTGAATACCTTGCTCTATATCCGTGACTATAGACACAGAAAACTGTCGCTCGTTTGGCAAGCGCTGGTATTCATCACCATGAACAATACGCTCTGCCGCATTCGCGGCTTTAACGGCATCTCTGCCCCAAACAATGACACGTTCAATAGGGCGAATCGCTGCGTAAGCCCAAGCAAAATAAGGCGCCAATCGACCCGTGCCGCATATCAGCAAAGTCTTTGACTCTTTGCGCGCTAAGTAATCCGCTGCTAGCGCCGATGCGGCTGCCGTGCGCCAATAAGTCAGTACTTTGGCATCCATGGATGAGAGCGGTGCACCATCACTGCGCCTAAACGCCAACAATCGAGAGGCCAACACATCTTTCCCTTGCTCTCCATTGCCCGGAAAGTAAGTAAATGTCTTAACTGCAATCAGCTCGTCATTCCACGCCGGCAGCAACGCCAAGGCATCATGACTATCCGCCGCCAATGGCAATACCTGACGCTGCGGCACGCTAGCGGGTTTGGCGTAAGTTTGACGCATCGCCGCAATAAGCGATGTCATCGTCAAACTTTGGCTAATACGCTGTGATTCAATTGTTTTCATTCATCCTCCATAGAAGACACTCTCACTAACAAAAGGCACCAACACTGTCATCGCACAAAATTGGGGGGAGCGAACTTCACTAGTGTTGGGCCGTGCACCTTTTAGGTTCGGTGGTTCAAACTCTTCGCTAGTTCAACAGCCAGGTATTGAACTCTTCATTCAGCTCATCAGCATAATCAGACCACCATTCATCGTTGATCAAGAATGCGGTATCAAAATTTCCTGGCGCGGTTGGCAAGCTCGCTAAAATGTCTGGCGCGACTTTCGCCGATGAGGACTTACGAGTAGGACCATAGGCCACATACTTAGCTTGCTCCGCTAGCGGTGTGGTGCCAGATGAAAACACGATAAAATCGAGTGCTTTTTGTTTGTTCTTGCTGCCTTTTGGAATTGCCCATCCGTTCATATAACCAATTTGGCGGTCCCAAATAATCTTGAATGGCTGACCTTCGTCTTTCGCTGCGTTGTGAATGCGACCGTTAAACGCAGAAGCAATCACCACCTCTTTGTCAGCCAACATTTGTGGTGGCTGAGCCCCCGTCGTCCACCAAAGCACCTGCTCTTTGATGGTGTCGAGCTTGGCAAAGGCGCGAGCGCGGCCTTCCTCAGTTTCCAGCAATTCGTAAACTTCTCCCGGCTCGACGCCGTCAGCGAGCAGCGCCCATTCTAAGTTGCCTTGTGGCTGTTTTTGCAGGGCGCGGCGACCTGGGAAGTTTTCCAAATCAAACAAGTCAACTAACTTGCTAGGCATGGCTTTGCCTTTAAATGCCTCTTGGTTAACTGCAAGGATGGTTGATACGACTATCGTATTCACCGCACATTCATGGATAGCACCATCAATGAAGTCTTTCTCGGCAGGTGTTCCATCCTCACCTTTAGGAAGCATGCTCGGATCAAACGGTTCTAGCAGCCCCTCAGCACAGCCACGTACAATATCGGGCTTGTCCAAAGAGACCAGATCCCAGCGAACATTGTCGGCTTCAACCTGCGCCTTGATTTCAGCAAGACCACCACTAAAGTCTTCCGACACTATGGTGGTTCCGGTGCTAGCAATAAACGGCTTGTGATAGGCCTCTACTTGGCTTTTGGTAAATGCGCCACCCCAAGAAACCACGGTCAATTTGTCCTCAGCGACAGCATTAAACGCCAAAGATGCACTCACGGCAGTTAGCATCATGCTGGTTGGCACCAAGTGAAATTTAGACATTTTGTTCTCCTTTTTGTCCTGTTCCGAAAGGCATCTTGGTACGGCTTTGGACGCCTGTTTTTGTTAACCTTTAATTAACATAATAACGAAGTATATTTTATACAATATTAAATATTAAAATTTTTTAGCTAAATCGGCGTAGTGTGAATGGCGCCACATTTATCGAAGTTGGTTGATTGGTGATCAACTGGCTGACCAAATCCGCCGTGATCGCCGCCTGCGTAAGCCCAAGATGCTGATGCCCAAAGGCCAACACGATCTTGTCATCGCAGATCGTATCGATCACCGGCAAAGAGTCGCTGGTTGATGGCCGCTCCCCCATCCAACGATCGCCTAGCGCGCGAGGATTAATCCCATCTTGCAGCATAATATCGCCCTGCTTTATCAACAGTTCGGTACGTTTATGATTAAAGGGAGCAGAAGGCGAACCGTACTCGACGGTGCCCGCTAATCGAAGGCCATGCTTCATGGGAGTCATGATGAATTTTCGGTCAGCACTGCTTACTGCCATCGGTAATTCATGGTCGAATTTCTCCACCATGACATGGTAGCCTCGTTCGGCTTGAATCGGCACTTTGGTACCCGTCAACGACGCCACCATAGGCGCAGAATGAAGACCCGCAGCGAGCACAATGCGATCAAATTGTTGAGCACCATTTTCGGTAATGACTTCGCCTTGCTTGGTGAGCGTAAGCACACCTTTTTCGACAAATTTTCCGCCCAATTCTTGAAAGCGTTGATTGAGCGAAACACAGAGTTCATAAGGCTCTATGGTATGTCCGGTGTTAGGAAAAAAGACCCCATAACGAACCTGTAAACCAAGCTTCGGCAGCTTTCTTCGCAAACGAAGCTGATCCCAAATTTGGTATTCTACACCCGCTTGGTTTAGAGCATTGAGCGTCTCTTGATAGGACTCAAACAGGGTCTCGCTTTCGAACACGAGCAGAGAGCCATCGACCTTGATTAATCCCTCTTCGTTGATAGAACTTAGTAGTGTTTCCCAGCTCGGTAATGAATGCTGATTAAGCTCTGTTAGGGCACGCGTCGACGCATCAAATGACCGTTTTCTGGCACTAAAAAGAAAGCGAACCATCCATGGCAAAGTGCTCAACACATCTCTCCAGCGGATGGACAATGGGCTTTGCGGCGAAAACAACATACTGGGGATTTGTTTGATTGTATTGGGTGAAGCAAGGGGAAAAACTTGCTCTGTTGCGATGTGTCCCGCGTTGCCTTTTGAACATCCTTGCGCGGCACCTTGGGGATCAAAAATCGTCACATTGAAACCGAGCTGCTGTAATTTCAACGCCGACGTGATACCGATAACTCCCGCGCCGATCACGGCGACATTCTGTTGAGTTGATCCTTGTTTAGCGGTCATGATCTTGCTCCGTGTCACACTTCATAAAATAAATTGTATAAAATATATTTAACATCAAAGTAACATTGCTAGAGTGTAATTCAACCAATTTCTTATCAGAGGATCTGAAAATGAGACAAGGCACGTTTTTCTGTATTGATGCCCATACTTGTGGCAATCCGGTGCGACTCGTCGCTGGCGGTGTTCCCCCCTTACAAGGCTCCACCATGAGCGAAAAGCGCCAGTACTTTATGGAGAACTTAGATTGGATCCGTCAGGCGTTGATGTTTGAGCCACGCGGCCATTCCATGATGTCGGGTTCCGTCGTACTGCCACCTTGCAGTGATAATGCCGATGCCTCAATTCTGTTTATCGAGACCAGTGGCTGCTTGCCCATGTGTGGCCACGGCACCATTGGCACCGTTACTTCTGCCATTGAAAACAAGCTGATCCATCCAAAACAGCCGGGTAAGTTGATCCTAGATGTGCCCGCCGGGCAAATTCGCATCGACTACCAAATGCAAGAGGACAAAGTCACTTCCGTTAAGATCTATAACGTGCCTGCCTATCTCGCTCATCGAGATGTGAAGGTTTACGTGGAAGGTATGGGAGAGATCAGCGTCGATGTTTCCTACGGCGGCAACTACTACGTAATTGTCGATCCACAAGAGAATTATCCGGGACTCGAACATTACTCTCCTGATGAGATTTTGATGCTCAGTCCAAAAGTTCGCCAAGCAGTGTCAGAAGCAGTGGAGTGCGTGCACCCCGACGACCCAACCGTGAAAGGGGTCTCCCATGTACTTTGGACGGGTACGCCAACCCAGCCAAATGCCACGGCGAAGAATGCTGTGTTCTATGGCGATAAAGCCCTAGATCGCTCACCTTGTGGCACGGGTACCAGTGCACGTATGGCACAGTGGCACGCCAAGGGACTGCTCAAACCTGGTGATGATTTTATCCATGAAAGCATCATCGGCAGTCTATTTCATGGCCGAATTGAATCAGAGACCACCGTCAATGGCCGCCCCGCGATATTACCGAGCATCGAAGGTTGGGCTCAGGTTTACGGACACAACACAATTTGGGTCGATGACAACGACCCATACGCTTACGGATTTGAAGTCAAATAACAACAAAGGAAACGACCACCATGCTCAAGCCCCCTACATTTCAAGCCATTAACGCCTTCACTGGTGAGCCACTAGCAGATGACTTTCCCGTTCATGGTAAGCAGGATGTGGATGTCGCCTGTGAAAGTGCCCATGCTATCGCTCGATCATTTCGCCAGCAGAGTGCCGATAAGCGAGCTCAGCTTCTCGACACGATCGCTGCCAAACTTGAGCAAAACGCCAGTGTCATTGCCGAGCGTGCACACCTTGAAACAGCGCTGCCTTTAGTTAGGCTAAACGGCGAGATAGGTCGCACCGCCAATCAGTTGCGCTTATTTTCTGAGGTATTAAGACAAGGTGCTTGGTCACGAGCCACGCTGGATACGCCAAACCCAGAGAGAACGCCTTTAGCAAAACCTGACATTCGCAAGCAGCACATTGCCATTGGACCAGTTGCCGTCTTTGGCGCATCCAACTTTCCGTTAGCCTTCTCAGCGGCTGGCGGCGATACCGCATCGGCACTTGCTGCAGGATGCCCGGTGATTGTTAAGGGTCACAGCGCACACCCTGGAACCAGTGAGCTGGTCGCTAAATGTATCGAGCAAGCGCTCACCGAGTGCGATCTTCCTCAAGCCATCTTTACGCTACTACAAGGTAATCAGCGCGAGCTTGGTACATCCTTAGTGACCCATCCAAGGATCCAGGCCGTTGGCTTCACTGGCTCTGTCACTGGTGGCCGTGCCTTGTTTGATCTTGCTCAGCAGCGCACGGTCCCCATTCCATTCTATGGTGAGCTGGGTGCCATCAACCCAACCTTTATTCTGCCTTCAGCACTCGATAATCCGCAGCAACTTGCTGAGCAGTATGTTCAATCGATGACATTAGGTAGCGGTCAGTTTTGTACTAAGCCTGGAGTGGTATTTGTTGTCGATAGTGTCCCTGCCAGCGCGTTTATTGAGTCCGCTCAGACACTGCTTCTTGCGCATGCGCCGCATACTTTGCTCACCCCTAGCATTCGCAATAGCTATTGTGAGCAAAGCAAACTACGAGCAAGTGAAGCGGGATTGATGTGCACCACCCAAGACCAAGGTTTTGCCGAGGTTACAAGTGCACTGTTTGTTACCGACAGCGATGCATGGCGCGCCAATCCACAGTGGGAAGAGGAAATTTTCGGCCCGCAATCCATGGTGGTGATGTGCAAAGATGTCGGTGACATGCTAGCGATTAGTGAAACGCTAACAGGCTCATTGACTGCAACACTTCACACCCAAGAAGCTGACTACCCTACGGCGAAACAGCTACTGGCTCGACTCGAAGAGATGGCCGGTAGAGTCGTCTTTAACGGCTGGCCAACGGGGGTAGAAGTAAGTTACGCCATGGTTCATGGCGGACCGTATCCTGCCTCGACCAATGCAGCCTCGACCTCAGTCGGTGCAAGCGCCATCGAACGCTGGCTAAGACCTGTTGCCTATCAAGCACTCCCCGATGCCCTATTGCCTGAAGCGTTAAAATCAGGCAACCCATTGTCGGTGCCGCAAAACTTTGACGCGCTTGGTTAATGACTGGTCAAAAAGGCACCAATTGGTGCCTTTGTTGCCTCGCGCTTCTCATAATAGTGGCAATCTAGTCGGAACCATCGCCAAATTCGCTACACTCAGTGTATATTGGATAAAATATCTTTTTCTTGGAGACTTGGATGTCACAAAAGCCCGTTTTTAAAACCCGAACCCAATTGGTAGAAGAGGCCATTCGAACGCAAATTCTCAAAGGTGAGCTGCAAACTGGGCAACCTCTTAGACAAGACGCCTTAGCCAAAGAGTTCAACGTCAGCCGCATTCCCGTACGTGAAGCACTGGTTCAGCTTGAGGCTCAAGGGCTAGTTAGCTTTGAAGCACATAAAGGTGCCACGGTGACTGAGCTTTCACCGGATAAAATCGATGAGCTATTTGAACTGCGAGCCGTCATCGAATGCCACATCCTTGAACGCGCGATTCAAAACATGACCGAAGACGATCTAGCACGCGCTCAACAAGTGCGCGAACGTTTTGAAAGTGTGGTCAACAGCGGTGATGAAGTCGAAGAGTGGAGCAACTACAACTTTGAGTTCCACAAAGCGCTTTACAGTCCAGCCAACATGCCGGAAACCATGGATGTGATCAGCAACCTCAACACCAAATGCGATCGCTATATTCGCTTGCAGCTGCTGTTCACGACCGGCATCAAAAAAGCAGAAGATGAACACTTAGCACTGTTCGATATGTGCCGAAACAAAGACGTCGACGGCGCAAAATATCTGTTGAAAAAACACATTATCGAAGCAGGTAACGCCATTCGCGATCTGCTGCTTGAGAGGCAAAAAAAGCCAGCTTAATGAAAGCTGGCAATTAACACTAGACTCGCTTGGGAGGTAAGCAAGGATGCATGTAGGACCTCGATTTATACTTGCGGCGATCCGCAAAAAACTCAAAGACGAAAGGCTGGGTTACAGTGCGCTGTCCGAAAAGACCGGTATCCCACTGTCCACTATTAAACGTCATTTGCACAGCCCGACATTAGGTCTAGACAAAATCCTGATGTATGTGAACTATCTCAATACCGACCTAGTAGAGCTTTCCAAGATCGCCAATCAAATACAGCATGAAAATGCGCAAATGATTGGCGGCGATCTCAGTGAGCTGTTTCTTGAGCACCCTTACTTACTCGACTTTGTCTACATGCTCACCGCACGCAACATTGCTCCAGAAGAGATCGCTAAAACCTACAACCTCGATGACACCAGCCTGCGCTTCTATCTGCGCATCGCAGAGATCCTTGGCTACATCGAAGATTATGGCGACGGCGTCATCTACCAATCAGGTAGCCGTTTTCTCACTGAAGAAGGCTCAGAGTTAGACTCCCTATTTCGTCAGCGCTTCCAAGACGAATCCCTGTCCCACCCGATTGCCCCGAGCTTTTGCATCGGTCGTATCCGGCTCACTCAAACCCAACAAGAGCAACTCGAACAAGACTTCTACGCCAAGTTGATTGAACTCAACGCGATTAACAATTCCAACGAAGAGGGAGAGCAAACCAACGTGCTCATGCGCTTCACCCCAGGCAAGCAAATCTTATTTTCTGATGGCTTGCCGAATATAGATGGGGGGCTGCTTAAAAAAGTGTCTGAGAGGTTTACCGAGTCTTAGAGATGAAGCTTGATCAAAGAGTGCACGCATGAAAATAACAGAGTCTGATGGGGTGTAAACTGAAGTGTTAGTGAAATGTGACTTCACTTTCAGAGCTAAACTCAGTAACAGTTCACGCTCAAATGAAAGCTAGCAAGCCATTTCTACGTTAACTTCGAAGCACTTTACGCATATAAAGCCCTATTAACGACAGAATGAAGACAGTAAGCGAAGATGCATAACCATTGAAGAAATACATGCTTCCCATTTCACTTAGAACAGCCTGCCTAAACGATGGCTCAACATACATATCATAAAAACTCGAAGCCAATATCAATGACACAAAAGCAGCAATTATTGGCGAGAGCCTGAATCTCATCGAAGCTAGGAGGAACAGGATTCCCAGTACAGTAGCTGTTACCCACATGCTTTCGAAAGATGGTAATTTATCTATTATCTCGGCATGACATACGGCCGAAAAAGCATATACAGAGATAAAAATCCATCTATTCATTCTGTCACCTCAACAGGAATTTTCACCTGGCTAGAGCTTATATAACTAAGTATTTTGTCTGTTATCGGGCTACCAATGAGCCCACCTCCAATATCGATACATCCAGCTGAACCAGGTAAACTGCCACCATGAAGAAAAAAGTTGTCTCTTCCATGTCGTTTCGAACCAGCCAATGGATGAAGTCTTACTCGCCAGTCCCCCCAATCACCCGAAACTTTCCTAAGTAGATCACCCACGATGTTTGGATCACTGATTTCTTTTGGATCAATATAGTAGTTTCCAACAGGTAGAGGCCCTTCAAAAGCCTTCATCTGACATGTCAATGAAGAGTTGTTAAGACAACTACCTCTTCCACTTGTCGCCTTCACCGATAGTGATAGGCACGGCGTGATCAAGTCTAATCTAGCTCGACCTATCGAAAAAACTAGCTTCATTTTTCCTCCTATTTCCAGTGTGTGATTTTCAATCTAACATCGGAGGCAAATGATTCTTCCCAAGTGTAATCTGAATTTTTCACTGTTTCGGCGCCCTTCACATATAAAGGCTGACAATCTGTATTAATTACCAGAGCTCATCAGCAACAAGCGTTAGGGGTTACATTATGCAGAAAATATCCTCTGTCAGAAGCATAGTTCTAAAACTAACTGCGAGTTAAAACGACATTATGACAGCGGCTTGATTAGTCAGGTGTAAAGGTAAGAACAAGTAAGTTTGAGCAACTAAGCAGTATCTCTAGATAAGTTTCTGATCACTACATCACTGAATTCGTTAATATCGAGAGGTTTTCCCAACACTCCTTTTGCCCCAGCATCCATAAAGTTTTGATAACTTTGCTCTGAGACATCAGCGGTCCAGCCAAAAATAAGCAGATCTGGCTTGACTGCCAACATCTTTTTGACCAACTCAATACCCGACACTTCCGGCATATGGTGATCCACTAGCAAACACAAATATTCACGATCGAATAGCTTCTTCATAGCTTCACTATGCCCTCCTGCGACATCGGCAACAAAGCCCAGTTTTTGACACCACTTTTTACCAACGATCAAATTAATTTTGTTGTCGTCAACCAACAAAACTCGAGCGCCCTCTGGTGCTCTCCAAGAGATATCATTCAACTGCTTCGCGGAGGCAAGGTTGGCACCAGATGACATTGTTTTCTTGAGTTCACTCGCTAAACGCAAACGCACAGTAAAGACGCTTCCAGTCCCAACAGTGCTGCGAACTTCCAATTGTCCATCCATTAAAGAAACCAATCGATTCACAATAGCCAATCCTAACCCTGTGCCACCATAGTCACGAGTAATCGTACTATGGGCTTGGGTAAACGGTTGAAGTATCGACTCCAGTTTCTCTTTTTCAATTCCCGTCCCCGTATCGAGAACTTCGATATTCAACGACTTCTGTCCAGTCCCAGCAGAGAAAGTTACCGTCACTTCACCATGAGACGTAAACTTGATCGCATTACTCATCAAATTAAATATTATCTGTTTAAGGCGTACTTTATCGCCGTGCCATATAACATTGCTTGCTATGGAGTTATTCAGCGTTAACGTAATACCCTTGGTGACACATTGAGCACGAAAAAAACTCTGAACTAGCTGGATTACTTCTTCGATGTGAAACGATTCTTGCGTTAACTCAAGCTTTCCTTGCTCTAATTTAGAAAAGTCGAGAATGTCATTGAGAATGAGCAGCAGATGCTCACCAGACTGATTGATCACTTTGCAGTGTGCTTTGTGATCGCCCGAAAGCTCTGCCTCCATAATTTTCGACATCGTAAGAATGCCGTTTAATGGCGTTCGTATCTCATGACTCATTAGCGCTAAAAAGTCGTCTTTTGCTTTGTTAGCGGCAACTGCTTGCTGCTCTGAGCGCTCGAGCTGTTGGTACTGGTTCGCCATAGCGACCGACATATGATTAAACGCATCAATCACTTGCCCAATCTCATCCCGGTTTTGGTGAGCGACTGTATAACCTGGCCCCGTTTGCTCTATTTTTTTACTTGCTTCACTGAGCTTGAACAGTTCTTTTGTTAATACCCAACCAAATACAAAGGTAACCAACACCAGAATAACGGTAGCGAACAGCGCAATCGAGCCGAGATAAATACCTGACCTGTAAACGACAGCGTCAACTCTTCGACCATCAAACAACAGATAGAATGTTCCTATACTCTGATTTTGAATCGATATATCTCTTTCGCGAACAATATATTCTTGTGGAAGGGGTAAAGAGAGATCGACCTGCTGTCCCACCCTCACTACTTCTGTACCTGACATCTCTATTTTCACAAGTAATACATCTGGGTCGGACAACAAATCATTCGCCAAGCTCTCCAAACGAGCAATATCGTATGTAAGCAATGCATCAATGGAGCTTTGTTGAAGCAAAGAAAGTGCTGTATCCATTTTATTTTGGAATAGTTCTCGATTGGAATCCGTCAGGAAGTTCAATGCAGAGAGCACTATCACGAGTAGAAACACGACCTCAATGCTAGCAATACCAACGATCAGCTTGGTTCTAAACTTCATAAATAAACCACTCGCTACTCAACGCCCAGATCCAATTTGATATTTAGCGCTCTAACATCATCCCAATCACTATCGTTCGCCGCTACAAACCCCTTAATCTTGAGTGGCTCAAGTAACTCGGGGGATTCAATACTCATTTTGACAAAGGCTTGTTGCAAGCGTTGCCGTATGTCTGCAGAAACATCGCCCTTTACCGCTATCGCGTGCGGGGTAAACCCATCACTTTCCCACAACACTTTGAGTCCATCACGTACTTTAGGGTCAACCGCGTTGAATGTGCGCCTTACCCCGCCACCAGCAGGAAACACGCCGCGCTGGACATTTAAGTAGACGGAATCATGAGACTGAACGTAAACCGGATTAATCGGAATCTCCTGCTGCTGCAAAAAACCTCGACTCAAAATACTTGCCGCAAAGGCACCAGGAGAAGGAAACGCCATATCACGCCCCGCGAGTTCACGCAGCGACATCATGTCACTCTCTTTGGGAACAACAATAATGCCTTTAATCACTTTATCCTTTGCCTTGGCGATCGCGACGTATCCACTTTGATCACTAAATACTGTGTAATGGTATGGATTCATATAAGCGATATCATAAGTTTGGTCAGCCAACTCTTGCTCGAAGAGAGAAATAGAAGGTTTCGTTGCAAACCGAATCGGTACACCCACTTCCTCGGATAGGTAGGCAGTAATAGGAATCCAATGTGCTGCCAACTTAGATGCCGTTTGCTGAGGGACAACACCAAAAATAATCGCCTCTTGGGCATAGATGAGCGCTGAACAAACAGCAAACAGACCACTAATTATTATCCGAAATATCATCGCGTTCACCTCCGTGACCAGTATCATTTATACTAGTTAAGAATTAGATAATCTCCAGACAACCCGTGTTCTCTAACGGAAGTAGTTCGCCAACTCCAAGGCTGTTTTGAGGTATGAATATCTTTCAGTCTCAAAAACTAAGACCCACCAGCCTAGCAACCGACCCTTTGTTAATGTCATGTTAACATTTCATTGCGAGCGCATTTTATACAATATACCTTTCTCCTTGTGATAACGATAACGAACCAAACACAACGAGGAAGTGATGAAAAAGACCAAGCTACTGATGTTAGGAACGCTCGTCGCCAGTGTGCTCGCGACGGGGGCAATAGCAAAACCCTACCCACAAGGCACGCAACTTGCGCCTGAACAATCAATCACGCTCAACAACGGTGCGGAAGTCACCTCAATTGACCCTGCAAAGCAAGCGGCAGAACCTGCGTTTAACCTAGGGCGTGACCTGTTTGAAGGGCTCACCGTTCAAGACAAACAAGGTCGCACGATTCCAGGTATTGCTAAATCTTGGAGTGCCAATGCCGACAATACGGTCTACACCTTTAACCTGCGTGAGTCTAATTGGTCGAATGGCGAGGCATTAACGGCTCACGATTTCGTCTACAGCTGGCAACGTCTACTGAATCCAGAAACGGCTTCTCCCTACGCTTGGTTTGCCGCCATTCCGAAAATCAAAAACTCGGCGAACATCATGGCTGGCAAAACCGCACCAGAAACTTTGGGCGTACGCGCCATCGATGACCTAACCTTCGAAGTCACTCTTGAACAGCCTGTACCGTTTTTTATTAAGCTGCTAAGCCACCCCGTATTAGCACCAGTGCATCAAGCCACCGTTGAAAAGTACGGCAGCGAATGGACTCAGCCTGCCAATATCGTCACGAACGGTGCTTTCAGCGTAGAGAGCTGGAAAGTGAATGAGAAGATGGTGATGAAGAAAAACCCACATTATTGGGACGCCGGCAACGTGGTACTTGAAGAGATCACTTGGCTACCCATTGGGGATGCGAACGTCTCCCTCAACCGCTATCTAGCGGGTGAAATTGATGAAGCGCTGTCGATTCCATCGGCGCAAAAAAACAAGCTTCTTAAACAGTTCCCCGAACAAGTGGCGGATACCAGCGCATCACTCGGCTCCACGTTCTACTACCTCAACACCGAAAAAGGGCCGACCAAAGATGTTCGTGTTCGAACAGCACTCTCTTACGCTATCGACCGCAGCATTCTGACCAAGGCGATTTTGAAAAATGGCGGTATCCCTATGTTTACGCTGGTGCCACCACAAACTGATGGTTATCGCAGCCACACGCCTGAGTTTGCCAACTGGACGCAGCAAGAGCGCAACCAAAAGGCGAAGCAGCTTCTCGCTAATGCAGGATATGGCAAAGACAACCCACTTAAACTCACCTTTACGGTTCCGACCTTTTCTAACGATGTGAAGATGGCGACTGCGATGGTAGGGATGTGGAAAAGTGTTCTGGGCGTACAAGTTGAAATCCAGCAGCTCGAACCAAAAGTATTTTATGCGCTCAAAGATCCAGGCAACGTCAGCCGCGGAGGCTGGACAGCAGACTACAACGAAGCATCGACTTGGTTAGACATATTTGTCTCCACTGGTGAGTACAACGACTCTAAGTTCAACAATGCGCTCTACGACAAACTCATGAATGAATCGAAAGTCATGGCGGATCCATCACAAGCGTACATCGAAGCGGAAACTCTACTCATTGATGAGATGGCCATCATTCCCGTCTACCGCCCTGGTAATGACCAGTATCTGGTGAAGCCTTATATCGGTGGCTACGAGCGCACCAATCCTGAGTCTTCTTATTACCGCAAGAACGTCTACGTCACAGCACATTAAGACACCACTTTTGGGTCGACCTGACAGCAACGTCATAGCACGTAGGTAGGCCCTTTTTTCTTTATTGGAGACGATTATGTTGTGGTACATCCTGAGGCGTCTTTGTATCGCCATCCCTACCCTACTCTTCATCGCCCTGGTCTCGTTTTGGCTAATGCACATTGCCCCTGGCGGCCCATTTGATATGGAGCGTCCAATGCCAGAAGTGGTGCGTGCCAATATCGAGGCCAAGTTTCACCTCAACGAACCCTTTTTGATTCAATACTGCATCTATATCAAAAATTTCCTTCAAGGCGACTTGGGGCCAAGTTTTGTTTATCAGGACTTTACGGTGACTCAGTTGGTCGCTCAGTCTTGGCCTGTCTCTGCGGTATTAGGCGTATTGTCATTTTGTATCTCAGTACCGGTCGGGATGATATTGGGGACGCTGGCGGCGCTAAATCGTAACAGTCGTTTGGACTATTTTTTAATGTCGCTATCAATGACAGGCGTCGTGATCCCCGCCTTTGTGCTCGCACCGGTGTTAGTGACCATTTTCTCGATTCATTTGGGTTGGCTCCCCGCTGGTGGCTGGGAAAATGGCGCGGCGGCATTTCTAGTATTGCCAGTACTCAGTTTGGCGATTGGCTCGGTGGCCAGTATCGCTCGTGTGATGCGCGGCGCGATGATAGAGACCCTAAACCAACCCTATATTCGCACCGCTCAAGCGAAAGGCCTTTCCACCAGCTACATCCTGTTTCATCACGCACTAAGGCCGTCATTAATCCCTGTCGTAGCCATGCTTGGCCCTGCGTTCGTTGCTGTGGTTACGGGCTCGGTGATCATCGATATCTTTTTTGGTACTGGCGGCATGGGCCAGCACTTCGTATCCGGCGCACTTAACCGGGACTATGGGCTGGTTATGGGAATCACGCTTATCGTCGCTTCTCTGACCATACTGTTCAACTTAATTGTCGATATCTTATACACAGTGATTGATCCGCGAATTAACGTCTAGGAGGCACCATGATCACCACAAAAAAACTCGATGCCTCTCAATTGTCCGAGCAGGTCATCAACCATATTGAAACCAGTCAAATGGAAGCCGTCGAAGGTCGCAGCCTTTGGCAAGATGCATGGAGCCGATTTCGCAGAAATCGTGCTGCAATGACCTCCATCTATCTGCTCGCTTTTATCGTACTTTGCATAACCGCAGGACCACACCTGACCCCTTTTAGTCATGATGAGATCGATTGGAACGTGGTATCCGACCCGTATGAACTGGGTAAGCCATCAATCAGCTCGCAGCACTACTTTGGCACCGATGACTTAGGGCAAGACCTATTCGCTCGCACCATGAAAGGCGGTCAGCTCTCTATCATGGTGGGCTTTATGGGCGCACTTGTCGCGGTGGTTATCGGCACCATTTGGGGAAGTATCTCTGGCTATCTTGGCGGTGTCGTCGATAGTGTCATGATGCGAGTCATCGAGATCCTCGACTCCGTCCCCTTCATGTTCATGGTGATCCTCTTTGTCACTCTGTTTGGCAACAACATCTACCTGATTTTTGTTGTCATCGGCATGGTTTCCTGGCTAGGCATCGCTCGCGTGGTGCGAGGCGTGACCTTCAGTATTAAAAAGCGAGAGTTCATAGAATCGGCGCACTCAATTGGTGTCTCAAGGCTCACCATAGTGAGGCGCCACGTTTTGCCTAATGTACTTGGCATTGTCATGGTTTACTCCTCTTTAATGGTGCCTGGTTTCATCATGTTTGAATCGTTTTTGAGCTTTTTGGGTCTGGGCGTTCAACCACCAGATACTAGCTGGGGCATCTTGATTGCTGAAGGTGCAAAAACCATCGATGTCGCCTTGTGGCAACTGCTGTTTCCATCGGCTTTTTTAGTCGCCACCTTGTTCTGTTTTAACTTCATTGGTGATGGTCTTCGCGACGCACTTGACCCTAAAGACCGCTAGGAATGCACATTATGACGATATTAACGGTAAATAATATGAACGTTGAGTTTGCAACGCCTGACGGTACGGTCAAGGCGGTCAACAATCTCAGCTATAGCATCAGTGCTGGCGAGACTTTAGGTATTGTCGGCGAATCAGGCTCAGGCAAAAGCCAATCGGTATTCGCGCTCATGGGGCTGACGGCTCACAATGGCAAGGTGTCTGGCGAGGCCAACTTGCATGGCGAAAACCTATTGGCGATGTCTAAACGACAGCTCAACCACATTCGAGCAGAGAAGATCAGCATGATCTTTCAAGACCCAATGACCTCGCTCAACCCATTTATGAAGATCGGTAAGCAGCTTTGCGAAGTACTGATCATTCACAAAGGACTGTCGCGCACTGAAGCACAAGCCGAATCAGTTCGAATGCTTGATGCTGTACGTATTCCCTCTCCGGAGACTCGCCTTAATCAATACCCTCATGAGCTTTCAGGCGGCATGCGCCAGAGGGTAATGATTGCTATGGCGCTGCTATGTCGTCCAGAGCTGTTGATTGCTGATGAACCAACAACGGCGCTAGATGTGACGGTACAGGCGCAAATCCTGTCCCTTTTGCGAGAGCTTCAGCACGAGTTTAATACTGCTATTTTACTCATCACCCATGACATGGGCGTCGTGGCAGAAATGTGCGACCGAGTACTCGTGATGTACGGCGGCAACCGCATGGAGCAAGCGGATACTGAAAGCTTGTTTGCTCACCCAGCACACCCTTACACCCAAGGACTGCTCAACGCCATTCCATCGGTAAGCGAAGATATGGATCGCCTGCCGACCATTCCGGGCAGTCCACCGAGCGCGCTAATTAACCACAAAGGCTGCCCATTCAAAGAGCGCTGCCAACACTATAAACCCGAGTGTAGCGCCTCCATGCCTGCGTTTTTGCCGATATCGCAGCAGCAAGCGATCGCTTGTCATGTCGCTGGTCAGCAAACCGTGACCCCACTTTTTAATCAGCCTACAACTCAGTCGGCCTAAGGAGATAGTATGCAACGCAAAGAGATACTATTGGCGGCGCAAGATCTGCAAGTACACTTTACGGTCAAAAAACACCTTATCGCCAGCAAACGTAAGGTGGTTAAGGCCGTCAATGGCATTGATCTTGATGTTTATCGCGGCGAAACTTTAGGAATCGTGGGCGAATCGGGTTGCGGCAAATCGACACTAGCGCGTGCGCTGCTGAGATTGATCGAACCAACTCACGGTGATCTCATCTGGAAAGGTGAAGACATGCGCGCATTTGGTAAAGCCGAACTTGCTCGCCGCCGCCGTGAATTTCAAATGGTATTCCAAGATCCCTCTGCCTGTTTGAACCCAAGGCTAACCATCGCTGAGTGTATTGCCGAACCGCTGCTCACCCACGAGCCTCAGCTTAAGCGCCAAGAAGTCGAACGACGTGTCATTGCGATGATGGACAAAGTCGGACTATTGGCAAGCCAGCGTAATCGCTATCCCCATGAGTTTTCAGGCGGTCAATGCCAGCGTGTCGGCATTGCCAGAGCGCTGATCCTCAACCCTGACCTCGTCGTCTGTGATGAGCCAGTCAGTGCATTGGATGTCTCGGTTCAAGCACAGGTCATTAACTTACTCGATGACTTAAAAAAAGAGATGGGCCTGACCCTCGTCATGATTGCCCACGATCTGAGTGTGGTTCGACATATCAGCGATCGCGTGATGGTGATGTATCTTGGCAAACCAATGGAAGTAGGACATTATCAGCAAGTGTTTGATGAGGCTAAACACCCCTACACCAAAGCACTCCTTTCCGCAGTGCCCATCGCCAATCCGACACTCGCCAAAGCGCGCGACATTCAACTTTTGAGCGGAGATTTACCTTCTCCACTCAATCCGCCGAGCGGCTGCGTATTTAGGACTCGCTGCCCAGATGCAACGGAGCAATGTGGACAGCAACCACCCACGAAAACGGGTAACCAGCATCACCATATTTTTTGTACTCACTCGACATTAGGAACGTCCCCTGTATGAAACAGAACCCAATTTGTGAGCGATTAGCTCTTCTGCGCAATGCCATGAAACAGCGTGGCTACAGCGCGTATATCGTCACCAATAATGATCCACACAACAGCGAATACTCAGCGGCTCATTGGCTAGCGCGCAGTTGGATCTCTGGCTTTACTGGCTCAGCAGGCGATGCCGTAGTCACCGCTCAAGGTGGTGGCGTATGGACAGATGGCCGTTACTATATTCAAGCCGAAGAGCAGCTCTCCGGCACCAGCTTGTCACTGTTCAAAGCAAAAGAAGTGGAAACGCCATCCATTGCCAAATGGCTGGCACAAACGCTACCGACACAGTCAGTGGTCGGTGTCGATGGCCGCTCTATCAGCTACGCGTTTTATCAGCAGCTGGAGCAAGAGCTGACCCCAAAAGGCATTCGCATTGAGCTTGCTGACATCCTAACGCCGATTTGGCAAGAGCGTCCGCTACGTCCACAAGCGCCAATCTTCAGTCATGACATCGCCTATGCCGGTGAATCGGTGGATGACAAGCTCACTCGACTGCGCGACTACCTGCGCGACGAGGATGCCCAAGCGCTCCTAGTCTCAACTCTTGACGATGTCATGTGGAGCCTAAACATTCGTGGTGCAGACACGCCATATTGTCCGATTTCAGAAGCTTACTTACTGATTACTGCACAAAGCTGCCATTTATTCATCGACCGATTAAAAATCAATGCCGCACTTGAAAAGCAGCTGTTAGATGCAGGTATTGTGACGCTCGACTACGGCAAAGTCTCAGACACCATCAACTTGCTACCAAGCAAAACCAAACTTCATTTTAGCTCAACCAATACTGACAGCCTGCTCGCTAGCTCGATTAATCTGACCATTTCATTAGTCGATACACCATGTGTCGTCACCAAAATGAAGGCTCAGAAGAACCCAACCGAACTGGCTTCCATGGAACAAACCCTGATCCAAGATGGTGTCGCCATGGTGCGCTTTATGCACTGGCTAGAGCAGCAAGTTCCAAGTGGTCAAGTGACAGAACTCGCAGCAGAGCAGCAGCTACAAGGCTACCGCAAACAACTTGATGGTTATCTTTCTGACAGTTTTAGGACCATTGCTGGCTTTGCAGAACATGGCGCCAAAATGCACTATGCTGCCAACGAGCAAAGCAATGCGACCGTCGATGAAAGCAATCTGTTTTTGGTCGACTCTGGCGGCCAATATCCGGGTGGCACCACAGATATTACCCGTACTTTCCATTACGGCCAGCCAACTGAGCAGCAGCGTGTCGATTACACCTTGGTACTCAAAGCAGTCATTCGCCTAACGACCGCGCAGTTCTTAAAAGGCACCACAGGAGCGAACCTCGATATTCTCGCGCGAGGCGTACTCTGGCAGCATGGCATTGACTATAAATGTGGCACTGGTCATGGTGTGGGCGTCTGCTTGAACGTGCACGAAGGACCGCAAAACTTCTCTCAAAACATCAAAGAAGTGGCGCTAGAGCTTGGTATGGTGATCACCAACGAACCTGGTGTCTATCGTGAGGGCGAATACGGCATTCGCATTGAAAACATCATGAAGGTAGTGCCGCGCACCTCGAATGAGTTTGGTGAGTTCTATGGGTTTGAAACCATCACCATTGCGCCAATTGCAACCAATCTTTTAAACCTAGAAATGCTCGAGTCCGTAGAGCGAACTTGGCTCAATAACTATCATCAGCAAGTGTTCGAATTGCTATCGCCTTATCTTGCTGGCGATACGCTTGATTGGCTCAAGGACGCGACGCTTCCGGTTTAATCAATTCCTCTCCCGTGTTCCTTTCACGTGTTAGCCAGATGAAAGCAAGCTCTGATGGCTAGTGAAGAAAGGTTTGCCAGCGCAAGCTGGCTTTTTTGGTTTTGTTATGTGGAATTTTATCGAGGGTTGGAATTTAGGATAATTTCGCGGTGTATGTGCAGAGTTGTATTGACGGGGCGTGAAACACAGAAGTGCCCCATTTCGCGCTTCCTCCCCCCCAAAAAAATCACTGTCATCCCCTTGAAAAAGGGGATCTCATGCGGCGCGTCGCGAAGCTGAATTACGTGACTTAGTCGAATATTTTCAGTCAATTACACGCGGTAAGAGATCCTCACTTTCGTGAGGATGACGGCTACGTGGGGCATGTTAAAAACGAGCGGACGTAGACTATTTATGTCCAAAAGTGAGCTGCAAACACAGATTGCCAGCGCTCTGTCACGATAAAAAATCCCAGCCACACCTTGGCTGGGATCCATCCATTCACACATCAACTAACGTCGACATTCAGTCGTATCAAGCTCAACAATCAACGACGCACCACTGTACTCACCCGATACCTGAATATAGCCCCAATAGTTATCCTGTTTATCCAGCACAATACACTCGCCATTACCAAGCTGAGCAGAGACCACGTCCGAGGCAGAGCCCGTTGGCCAGCCTTCGTTGCTGTAACGAAGTGTTAAATCACCACTGCCGTGTGCAGTAGAAATCGCAATACTGCTGCTGGCATTGACCGCTTCCACACTGAGCCATAAAGGGACACTTGAAGAGAGGCAAATCGCCTCACCTGCCGTTACGCGGCCGCTTCCTGTAGCGTTATTACTCGTACACACATCAGGCACTGGGATGCCGCCCACTAGTTGCTGTGTCCACTGCTCAAACTCGCTTTGATATTGCACCGCCCACTGATTGACGTGACCTTTGTAAGCAGCCCAATCACCGCGTCTGGTTTCCACCAGCATATGCGCTAAGTCTTCTTTATGGTGCTCAAACATAAACCTTACCGCCAAGTAGCCCCAACGATAGATTCGGTCGACATCGAAGCCGTCGTAGGTGGTTTCAAATATCTCTTGTAAGGTGAACGCGCTGCCATCAGCAATGGTGTCCAGTGCAGCTTGGTTATCGTTTTGTTTTGAGATGTACTCTGCCACCCCTTCACTCCACCACACCACTTTTTCCGTCGGTGTCGAGAAGTTGCCATATAAATCAAAACGGCCATCTAGGTAGTGCACATACTCATGCTCTAGGTTCCAGATAAAATGATCTGGGTTGGCGTAGCTCGCCTCATAGGCAATAAAGTTGGGCACATTGCCCGGCACCGACGGATCACCTTCTAGATACATTCCACCGTTGTTTGTATCGATACCAAAGATGGGGCCAGCGTACTTGCGGTAATCATCACTGGAGTTGAAGATATTGACTTGAAGCTGAGTGTTGTAATCGTCCGCGACAGGCTCATTACCGGTTTCTAGCTCAAAGTGAAAATGCGTTTCTTCAAAGCCCATCTTGTCACATGCAGCTTGCTGCTGAGTAAGGGTCAGATCTTGAGAGAGAATACGAATTGTATCGCTACAGGTGTAATTTTGACTCAATACCAGGCTTTTAAGCTCAGTTTCAAAGCCGCAGATGCCATACTCGGCACAATCTGCGTAGTAGCTGGCAACATCCGCCGCGGCAAGCCACACTGCGTCTCCGCTGCCATACATGGTGTATTGGTCAAATAAGGCGGTGAGCTCTGATGTCACTACCGGAGCGATGGCAGTATTGGTGTACTGCGTCATACGCGCCAATTCACGGCCGGCATTGACAGCCATAAATTCAGAGGAAGAGTTGAGCTTAGAGCTATCTTTTGCAAACGCGGCCAGATCGCGCACTAAAGATTCTCGCCCAGCAATAGCGGTTTTAAAGGCACTGCTCCACTGACCACGATACAGAATAGTGAAAATACCATTAACCGCATCACGCATATTCCAGTGCTGAGCATAATCATCATTCCAGCGAGTTAACCACTGCTCGATAACGTCTAAATATTCATGTTGTAAGCTAGCACTGTCCATAGTGGTGATCACTTCTGCCAACACTTTTCCGTGTGCATCATTGCTGGCATAGAAATGCGTGTTGGCCACAAAGGTATCGACCGCTTCTTTAACCGCTGTCGTCACCCAAGAAGTGAAACTGACGCCATCGTTATAAAACTCAGCGTAGTAGCCTGCACGCAAATACAGAAACAACGCTTCCAACTCATCGCTGCCGGTTCCAGAATAGGTTTTAGCCAGCTCGGTGGCATGTTTGGCGACGTAGTACATGTTGTTGGAGCTAAAGGCGTCGATTTGAGTTTGGCTGTCAGCGGAGAACAAGTCATTCACGCACTCCGCACCTTGAGTTTTCAGCTCATTGATAAGAGATTGGCTGTTCGATGTCGCGAAAGCAGACACATCGCACTCAACCACAGCTTGGACACTAAAGGTCATCACTCGTGGCTGAGGATTGATGGTGGTTGCCCGCTCTTGAGACGGGCCGGTATCGAGATTGTCATCATGGTCATCACTTTCATGAGAGTGATGGTGGTCGGCATCAATGACTTGAGGTACTGGCGCTGTATCCGCCAGCGCAGAGAAACTAACCAAGGACGCTGCCAAGGCCAGAGAAAGTTTGTTCAATTCCATTTACTTTTGTCTCTTTGGTCTAATTGTGTAAGCAAGCTTCGATTTGCTATTGTTGCCAATAGCAAATTCTGCAAATAACAGTCGCTTCAAAGTGCGCATTAAACCGCACTGAAACACTCACCAAACTAGACACCAACCATAGAACCAGAAACATTTTCTTAACATCCTGCCAATTTAGTTTCAGATCTTGGGACTGGTAGAGTCAAAATATGATTTTATAAAATATACATTCTTCTATTTGTGAATTTAGGCTAGCAATCACAGTCAGTTAGCGCGCCGCGTACATTGGGTTTGCTCGCCATCAACTTCTTTAAGCGTCATCGTGGTGGCCGATAGCTCAAGCACTTCCGTGGCCAACTGCTGATACTCTCGTAGCGCTTCTGCCAAAGGCTCAGATAACTCATTGCCATTTGAGTTTGCCGTGGCCATACTCAGCACCTCAAAACGCTCCGTCAATGTTGTCCCTTCTAATTGCCAACTGCCTCCTGTGACGAGCTCAACCTTAACCGCACCTTTGCTTGTCGTCACAGGATAATTTAAGAACACCCGACCACTAAACTCGCCATTCTCCCCATACGCGACATGCACCTTGGATTTGATATCCGTTAGCTTATATTCACACTGCCATGCTCCGGCGATATTCTGTGGCGTAATAGCAAGCGCTTGCTCCGCTTTGCTTTCTGGCTGACTACAAGCCGCCAACGCCAACGCGGTGATTCCCGCGACTATGACTCTTTTCATTTTGCATCCTTGTACTGGACTGATTGTCACTATAATTGTAGTTAATCCATTGTTTATTGGGTGATTTGCTTAAAGGCTTTTAGGCTGGCATCACAATTAACCCGAGCGGCTCAAGTAACTGCGCTTGCTGCCAATCACAGATCTTTACACCGGTTAAGTCGATGCGTCTTGGGTCAAGGCCTTCTAAATCCACATGACACAGATCCGCTCCTTGTAATCGACACTGATCCCAGCAATCCGCAGAGAACACGCCTCGACTTAAGTCCGAACCCTGTAGTGAGGCTCCTTGCAAGTTCGCCCCAATCCAACGATTTTCAAACAAATCACATTTCTCGATGATTTGACGCTCAAAATTGGCGTAAGACAAGTTACAACCGGTAATAAACACCGAACAAAAGTACATGGTGTGGCTGACTTGGTTAGCAAATCGCGCCCTCGAAAAATTGGCACCTTTAAGATCGCACTCTCTAAACTCAGCGCCGAAGCAATCCGCCCCTTCGAAATTACTCATCGCCATCTGACAGTGCTTGAAACTGGCATCCTTGAGATTGGCATACTCAAACTGACAGCCCTCAAGATCGCTACGATCAATGAACTTACAATGCTCGAAGCTCGCATCAGAGAGATCAGTACGAGAAAAGTCACACTGGTAAAACTGACAGTTCGAAAATGAGGCCTGAGCCAGATCTTGCTGCGAGAAGTCGTGTTGATGAAAGGTCTTGTCTTGGTAGTGCGAATTACTTTGATGCATAGTCTCTCGATATATGTGCTGCTGGCCCCAAAAGGCGCCGTGTTCCTCACGATTGGTTTATGGAGCATAACACTGCGGGCACGCTGAAACTAATAATAAATATCTATTAAAAACAACAATTTAAATAGAGCCAAAATAGCCAATTTAAGGGGGCATAGCGACGTTTTAAGCAGGTTAAAACTCGACAAGCGTACGCTCATACCAAAAAAATAATTTTCAACGCGAGAAGGCGTGATTTGAATGCCGTCAAGATGCGGGTTGACTTCGAAGTCAATAGCGATAGAATTGGTTGACTTAGTCAACTACATTATTCATATCAAACTTCGGCTCTGCCTGTCTACATATCATTGGGCACCTGTCGTACCTAAGTTGACATTCTCATGTTGCCGCACTTCGGCACATTATCAACTTGAAGGATTTAAGCTTGAAACAACTGCAACCTGTCCTGGGGTCAAAAGGCACCCTATTGTTCCTCGTCATTATCAGCGCCTTTCCACCTTTGACAATCGATCTCTACTTACCTGCGCTGCCGACCATGGTTAATGTATTTAATACCACTGAATCTATGGTCAACCTAACGCTAAGCAGTTACTTCATTACCTATGCCGTCGGTCTTTTGTTTTGGGGCCCACTGAGTGAAAAGTTTGGCCGCAAGCCAATTTTGCTGATTGGTATTGGCAGTTATATGCTAGCCAGTATCCTCTGCGCACAGTCTGGCAGCATTGAGCACCTTATCGCTTCGCGCGTTCTGCAAGCCTTTGCGGGAAGTGCCATCACGGTAGTATCGACTGCGATCGTGAAAGATATGTTCGAAGGTCGCGAGCGCGAGCGCATCATGGCCACCATTATGTCACTGGTGATCATCGCGCCTATGGTGGCACCCGTACTCGGAGCGTTTTTACTGCAAATTGCCTCTTGGCGCATGATGTTTGTTACGCTCGCGATTTTTGGCGCCTGTGCGTCTCTGCTGGCATTTTGCTACAAAGAGACATTAGAAACGCGTTACACAGGATCGCTGGTTCGCTCTTGGACTCGCCTTGGTGTGGTGATTAAAAACCCACGATTTGTCATTCTATTGTGCATTTTTTCCATCGCGCCTATGGCCTTGATGGGCTTTCTTGCAGCCGGGTCTTACATCTACATCAACGGGTTTGGCCTGACCGAGCAGCAGTTTAGCTACTTCTTCTCATTCAATGCCATCGTCGCCTCCTTTGGCCCAACCATATATATGAAGCTCTCACGCCACATCGCCGTACAAAACGTTATCTCTGGATGCTTTGCCATTTTGGTTACCGTCGGCGTAATGACACTCACCTTCGGTGATACCTCTCCATGGGCATTTGCGCTTCTAGCCGCACCTGCGACACTGATGGTGATCATGATGCGCGTTCCTGCGACCAACCTAATGCTTGACCAACAAGACAAAGACACCGGCTCTGCGGTCGCGTTGATTCAGTTCTTTGCTATGATTTGTGGCTCGGCAGGCATGCTGTTGGTATCGATTCGACCAGATTCCCTGATTGCCAACCTTGGCATGATTCAATTGTGTATTGGTGTGATTGGCGGCTTGATGTGGCTGATGGTGAGAAATCGCGATTTTGTTGTCGATAAGCTTGTCAAGGCGCACTAACCAGTAAAGGGGCGCTCGCCCCTTTTAATAAGTTTCACCAGTTAGCCCTTATACTTATGCAGTATATTTTTAGGAATGTGGCAATAATCATTCGGATGTAGCGTCAATCTATCTTGATGCTCCTCATCGCTCTTGACGTAATTGCTGAGCGGCAATACCTCAACCGCGATTTTGCCTGAGTCTGGACGCGCCGCGATATACTGTCGAACAAGTTCAAGATGATTAGGATTCACACTGTAAACTCCAGTGCGGTATTTAGTCCCTACATCCTCCCCTTGCTTGTTGAGGCTATAGGGGTCGATGATTTCAAAAAAGAAATCCATCAACTGCTCCACAGTCACTTTATCTGGGTCAAACTCCGTGAGTACACACTCAGCATAGCCGTCGTAGTCGCTTGCTGTGGTATCAGTTGTGCCATTGGCTCTGCCAGCTTGGGTTTTTACCACTCCGGGTAAGTGGCGCATGAACTCTTGTACACCCCATAAGCAGCCACCCGCAAAGTAGATCTTTTCCATCTGGTATCGCACCCAAAACACACTTGAAGGCAGGCAAGGTAACACAGTTTAGAGCGAGATGGGACTATGCTGACAAGGTCTAACACGAATTGATGGTGCTCGGCCGCTAAATCAAGGCCGGATATGAGAAGTAGGCGAAAATTCTGAATCAAACTCGAGACAAAGCGTACGAAGACAAATTCTCTCGGTGCTAGGATATCAAGACATAAATGTATGCCGTATTATGGAATCGCGGCTCAATGGAGAAAAACTATGCGTAATCGGCATTTAGGCGAGCTCGTACTGAGTAAAGCGCAGATCCAAGCTGGCACAAAGAAAGTCGCTGAGCTTATCAATCAACAATTCAAAGAGGTAGTGGTCATCTCTGTGGTACCGGGTGGTATCTTGTTCACCGCTGACCTAGTAAGACAGCTGACGATTGATGTGAGTATGGATACCATCTCATGCCCTCATACACCGGGCGATCGCAACAACCAGTCCGAGATTGTTTATCATCAGAATATCGAGATTGAAGGTAAAGATGTCATCGTTATTGATGATGCCATTGAGTCCGGTGGCACGATGAAGCGCCTGGTCGAGTACCTTTCGACCAATTATCAACCGAAATCTCTGTCTATCGCGACGCTATTTGTCAAACCGGGCAGAGTGGACATTCCATTCCCGCAGCTTTATGCCTATGAGATGGAAAACGACGATTTGCTTGTCGGTTACGGGCTGCCTTGGAACGACAAGCTAAGAAACGTTCCTTACGTCTCCAAGCTTGTAAAATAACCAACGCACAAGGGGCATGTTTTGCCCCCCTTTGTTTTGTCCTTTACTTTTCAACGACTGCTGCGAACTCTTCTGCAAACGCTCTAAAGGTTCTTGGCTTTTGAGCTGTCGACGGTCAAACAAAGGCTCTCTCAGCGCAGCAATGCCTTGCTGCCGGTCATATTCCGACAGCGCTTCATTATTTATGATCTCAGCTCGAGCTAACATGTAGCTTTGAACATTATGTTCAAAGCGCGCCCTTTTCGCATCCAATGTCGCTAACCTTTGAGTCACTTCAGTACCAACTAATGACTCTCGCACCAAGAACTGACTTTGTGCATCCATTGAGTTTGTCTCATTGAGCGCAGTCAGTAAGTTCGCGTTGTAGTAGCTCTTCTGAAGTTCTGGGGACAGTTGCGCCAACTCTTGTTGCCACATCTGCTGGTACTCTGCAGGGCTCTGAGCTAACTGCTTTAGCTCTCTTTGTCTGAGCGCAAGCTCCCGCATTTGGTTTTCTTCTGCAAACAAACGTTGCTGCTGTTCAAACGTAAAAAAGTGCGTTTGAAGTGCCAAGATTTGCTGATGCAAGGCATCAAAGTCTTCCACTACCCCTAGTTCTGCTAACGCTGCTTTGTATTGAATGAACTTCTTAAATAGCTGAGGATCCATACCAGTAGAGTGGTCGCTGTAGTGTTCAAATCTTTGCTCGATTGTCTTAACGTCAGTTTGGCTAACATCAGAAAGAAAGTAATCGAATGTGTCACGAAGTGACCCCTCATCGATCTGGGTATCCTGTTGAGAGGGCGCCTGTATTAGCAAGTCCGAGCTATCGCGGTTTGCCTTCCAAATCCACGTCCCCGCAGCAGCGGCACAACCAACAGATAACATCAGCAGCCATTTGGTCGTCGTTTGCATGGCTATAGTCCTTGAAGCTGGAGTCGATTCGCGTGTTGTCGGTATAAGGTTTTTGGATCAGTTTCGAATAAGTGGTGGATACCGAGCAGGCCATTGATTTCATCAAGATGATTCATCTTGTAATCGTCGCCAATCACTTTGCCTAAGTGAGTACTGCACTGACCCACCAAGCCATCATTAGGTTCATTAAAGGCAAGCCCTAAGATGAGCATCGCTGGGTCAGCAGGGTCGAGCACATTGGTGTAGGTCGAGGTGCCTGTCCAACGCCATTGTCTGCTTTCCAGTCGCCATCACCACAAGTGGAGGTAGGCACACCTTCTGGATAGTAAGCATTAAATGCCAGTGACCCCTCTGTTGTGAGCGCTTCAAGTGAGCTCAGTCCGTCTTGAGGTAAATCGGAGCCACCAGAGAGCAAACCAATCAATGTGGTCAACCCACCCGCCAGTTTTACCGCAACTGCTTCCGCAGCAGAGCCTTCAGGGACTGTACTGCGCACCAAATCGGCCACTTTAGAGCCCTTATTTACACCACCGACACTAGTCACGGAGGCCACCATTTCCGGTGCTACCGAAGCAACATATCTAGCAGTAGGTGCACCGTGACTATGACCAATAAGGTTGACCTTTTTCGCGCCAGTGACCGCCAGTACATTCTCTACCTGAGTAAGTAATTGCTCACCTCGAACTTCAGAGCTGTTGGTCGCTGAAATCTGCGCGACGAACACTGTGGCTCCATCCTTACTCAACGTTTTCGGGATTCCGTAGAAGTAATCAAAACCCGCTAGGGAGTCGAAACCAAATAGCCCATGAACCAACACAATAGGGTATTGGGTTTGTGTGTATCCAGACTGATAACCAAACAGTTTAGCTTGCACATTGAGCGCGAAAGCCGCGCACAAAACAAGCAATGAAATATGCTTCATTTTACCTTTTCCTTGTCAGACCTCCGATGAGTTAATCTGCGTAGTAGAGCAAATTTGAGGTCGCCAAAGTGTATTTTCAAAAATGTGAATTTGTGCCCACATTTGCATATCCACCTCATTTGAAATGATCACATTCAACCAATGAGCAACTATTGTCATACGATTTTAACGTGCCAGTCATACAGATAAATAAGAATAATTACTCCACCCTAACTCACGGATATTACAATGAATTACAACAAGTTAATCCTTTTAGTTGGTAGTTTACTCACGCAGCCAAGCATCGCAGACACCGATGTTTACCTCACCAATAACTCCGATAAGCCATCGAGCATTCAGGTACAACATCGGGGAACAACAGAGCTCAGTTACAGCGAAGAGTGGCAGCAAAAGCTTGGCATTTTGATCTTTGAAAGCGATGAATCTCTCGCTTCACGCATCGCTCAATTTAAGCAACAAGCAAAACTTGTTTGGGGTGCGTGGGCCGAAGTATTGCTTACCGCTTATGATTTCAAGCTGGATCAGCAAAACCTGCTACTTGGAAGTCCAGAGCAATATCGTGACGCGTTTGAAGCGCTTTTAGAATCGTCCCACGAGCACGATTTGGGTTTAAACACCGATGTAGCGAAGTTCGAAAAAGCGGTGAGTTCATTACCAGACACAATGAGTGAAGACGAAAAAAACGCCTTTATTGCCGAGCTTGAACACACTTATTTAACGCACGCTCAAAAACAAGACATTCGAACTAGAGAGCGACAAGTTACCGCTCAGCAGGATATGGTTCAAAATTATCACTTCGAACTCAGTCAGCTCAAGAATCGCTTGTCTAATCAGAGAAATACAAAATATGCCGAGCTAACTGATACCGAATGGCAAATGGTCTATAGACGAAAGATCACAGAGTTTCGAAGGACGTTTTTCAGTCATGAGGATGACATCTAAAAAGGGACTAACGCTAGAGTGCGCATTTTCGCATAAACAAAAAACAAAGGCACTGCTTATAAACAGTGCCTTCTCCGAACAAAACCAACGTTATTACTCGATTTCAACCATTGGTCTAAACGTCATTTCATGCATCACCACATCAGCTGGCAACTCTAGTACCTGAATCACCGCTTTCGCGACACTTGCTGGGTGCATGTACTCAGGGCGCTCTGCTTCGCGGAAACTGGTATCAGTACCACCAGGGAACAGTGAGGTAACTTTAATACCATGAGGCTGCGCTTCTTTCATCAAAATAGCGCTGAATCCTGCCAACCCTTGTTTCATCGCCGAGTAAATACTCATGGTTTCGTTGGCACGTTTGGCTGCCGTACTCACGACATTAATGATTTGGCCCGATTTTTTTGGCTTCATTACTTTAAGCGCTTCGCGGCTTAGTAGTGCCGGTGCACGCAAGTTGATGGCGTATTGCTCTTCAAACTCTTCTAACGTGAACTCTTCAATCGGGCATTTACGAGAAATCATGCCCGCGTTATTGATCAGTACATCCACACTACCAACCAGCACGATCGCCTTATCAAACAGACCTACTGTTTCACCAGCATCACTGAGATCGGCAACAACAACCTCACAACCCGTTTGCTGCTTCAACTGAGCCAGCTTATCTTCGCTGCGCCCTGACGCCACAACCTTAAAGCCCTTTTCACACAGTTGCTTAGTAAGCTCGTAACCAATGCCGCTCGTCGCGCCTGTAATTAGGATATTTTTCATATCGTTCTCTCAAAGCAGTAATAGGAAGGTACTTAACGCGAGCTATAAAGTAGCTCTGCTAACAACAAACGGCAGTTACATACTTTAAACTCACCTGATAGCCTACCTAGGCTCATAATCTAAGACCAGGTAGGCTCTGAAGTACTTTGTATCAAGCCTTTTCTAATGTCCTACGACGACGAACTCCCACTACCGAAAACGCGGCAAGGCCAAGCCCCAAAAGCCCCTCGAGGCCAATCGCGCCACCGCCACTACCGCCATCTCCGCCGCCAACTCCGGGCTTTGACTCAATCTTTTTCGGCAACACAATATCAAATGTGAGTGGATACCAGTCTGACAATTCACTCGTTTGATAGCTTATAGCAAGACTCAACGTTTCACCCTCTAAGTCTTCAGAAAAACTGGCTTTCAAGTCAATCACGTTATTCTTCGCGTCAACTCGCTCCGACTCAAAGTTTAGTCCCGCAGATTGGTCAATCACTGCTGATGAAAGCTGCTGATTACCTGTCAATTGAATACGACATGACCTTTCTTCCCCAATCTCGCAACTTTGAACAATCATTGGTGAGGCGTGTTTGACAACTTGAATCTCTTTTTCTGAGAAGTCTTGATTCGAGACAGTCACTACATAATTACCTGCCTCGAAACTGCTAAAGTCTAGTATTGCCTGATCGCCATTTTGTTTAATGTCCAATTCTTTACCGTCCACCTCGACTCGATAGCCTTCGAGAAGGTTAATGTCGCCAAGCACGACCTCGAACTCAGCTGGTGCTAGTGATACATTGTCTACATCAACCAAAATAGGTTCTTTACGGAGTAAATGACGGATATCGAAATTCACTGTGGTTTTACTCACCACCTTCTCATAATTCTCGCCCGTCCAGCTTAGCGAAGGCTCTGTAATCAGTAGCTCTACCGGAATGGCTTTCGCGTGAAATAGCCAGCGCTCATAACCATACTCCTCAATAACGCGACCAGCGAGATCATCGGCAAGCTGTTGAGTGAGCTCTCGTTCTGAGTACTTAGATGTCGCACTCAGATGAACTCCATCGTTTTGCACCTCAATCGAAATATCAAAATAGTTCTGAAGCCAGTCCAACTGACGATTATCCGTTTCATTGGCTAAATCGTCGTAGTTCACTACAGTAGAAGACCTCGAACAACTGTAACCGTTTGGATCTGGCTCAATACACGGAGCCAAAGACGACACCAAATATAACTTGGAATCATCACTTAGGGGGGCTGACAATCCTACTTGAGCAATTGCTGCATTATTCGCTTGAGGCACATACGTATTATTTGCTTCCGATACGAGGTTAGATGCTTGCTTTATCGGAACCAGGACAGAACCTAACACCGACTTTCTTATCCCTTCCGCACCTTCAATCTTGTACATCCCTATCACGTTCACACACTCTCTATAGCTATCATCAAGAGTGACATCAAGATAGTTATTCTCCGTTACGGTGACAGCACCACCCTCGTAGTCATACTCATCAGGAAAATCCAGTCGATCACAATCGTAACTACGATAAATCTCGTAACGACTGGATACATCAGGCCACTCCACACGATAACCGTCCAAATTTTGTGATAACGAGATAGGCTTCATGTCGTAACGCTGATGGATCATGTCTTGCTCAGCGATTCTCAGGAATGCAGCCATGTCGGCACTGTCTTCCACACCAGCAGCACGGCCTAGATCGATTCCATGAAGTTTTTTCGAATTAGAAAAGCTCACTACCGTTTCACAATAACTGTCTGCTGTCTCCCTACATGATGAATAGTAGGCCATTATGCTATAAAGGCTTTCTGAGGAATTAATATATCCATAGTTAATGGCACCGAAATAATGCTCTCCGCCAGCTCCCCAGCCACCGGTCTCTAGCGTGTGTCTATCGTGATTTGCTCCTAAATTATGCCCGGTTTCATGAGCACTCACGCGGCCATTACCAATAGCATTTGCCTTCACTAAATTAAAGTACGGTGGATCACTGTAGTAATCAGGTCGGTTAATGTTGTCTTCGTCATAGCCTAAACCACTATGGGCAATACCACCCCAGCCATTATTTAGGTTGTTATCGGTAATAATCTGCACTATATCGATAGCATTAATCGCAATAAGACGTGACACTTCAGGTATTGCCCGCACTGCTTCCCTCGTTTCAATGGTTCCAGACTCTTGAGGAAAATCAAAATCAGCGAATATAAGGCGATTTTTGATCCCTTTTTGCATATCTGTTTCATTAAAAGCTCGTTCAGCATTCATAAGATCTGCTTGCAATAGTTCTCTAGCTACTGCGACATTCTCTGGTGTTACCTCACTGTCCCCAGTCAAATAACGGACGGTGGAATGATCGAAAACCACTATTTGATGAACTGTATCGCGCTTAGTAGGTGGTGCAGGTAAAGATTGATCTGCTTGAATGAAAGATTGATAGTAAGGAGAAAAATAACGAGATCTAGATTGTGCTTGCGTATAGTGAACAATATTATCTTCAATTAAATGTGGTCGAACTCGCGAACGTACCGAATAATCGTCATTTCGCCAAGTCACGGTGTAAGTAGCTTGCTTCCAATGCAACTGCGCCACCAGCTTATCATCCACTAAAGCAATTGAACTAAGGTTGTTGTCCTTCTCGCCCTGATATTTGAGAGCACCAATGAGGCGATTCCCTTGGCGGTCTACCACTTCAAACTGCATCTGCTTCATCGCTAAGGATGGTAAATCAACGATTGTTGAAAGCTCATCAAAGCCGTTTTCCAGTTCATGCCATGACTGATTTGCTAAAGTATTAAATGAGCATACAGCAAGCATACTCGTGCTAGCTACCTTAATTAACTTAGATAGCTGGGACTGTTTTAATTTCATTATTGACATCCATTTTCGAATTATCGTTACAGTAAGTTCATTACCTACGACTTACTTGGATACCAATGTAACATCACCAATGTTAATAATATAAATTACAAACACCATAGTGGGATGCATTTATCACTAAGAGCAATACATATTAAGAAGCTCAACCAATAATAAAGTAATTATTATTCACCCACCAAATAACCCGAATAAAATTAATTTTCAGGGGTTATTTATTGGTTTTAGATTTATTCTATTTGACAAAAAAACACCGCTAACTTAAGCGGTGTTTTTTCTGGCATTATGTTTAAACTGTTTCCACCGATTTTATCGGCGCCGGATTACGAATCAAGAAATCAAACGCGCCCAAGCTCGCTTTTGCACCTTCGCCCATCGCGATGATGATTTGCTTGTAAGGAACGGTCGTCACATCACCCGCCGCAAACACACCTTTCATGCTGGTTGCACCATGCGCATCGACTTCGATTTCACCGCGCGGTGATAGCTCCACTTTGGTCCTTTTTAGCCATTCACTGTTTGGCACCAGACCGATTTGAACAAAGATACCCGCAAGCTCGATCTGCTTGATTTCATCTGTGTTGCGATCTTTGTACTCAAGACCTGTCACTCGTGTGCCATCACCGAGAACTTCAGTGGTTTGAGCCATCGTGATGATATCAATGTTTGGCATGCTGTTCGCTTTGTCGATAAGCACTTGGTCTGCGCGTAGTACATCCGCAAATTCAAGAACGGTAACGTGCTCAACGATACCTGCTAGGTCAATCGCCGCTTCAATACCTGAGTTACCGCCGCCGATAACCGCTGTGCGCTTGCCTTTGAATAGTGGACCATCACAGTGTGGGCAGTAAGCCACGCCTTTGTTGCGATACTCTTGCTCACCTGGGACGTTCATTTCACGCCAGCGTGCACCAGTACTTGTGATTACCGAGCGAGCTTTTAGCACTGCACCACTTTCTAGAACTACGTGGGTATAACCGTCATCGGTATCTTCTGCATCAATGATGTTTGCTGCACGCTGCTCTGTGATGACTTCAACGCCGTACTCTTTAACGTGCTCTTCTAAACTTGCCACTAGCTTAGGACCCGTCGTCGCTTTCACTGAAATGAAGTTCTCGATGGCCATAGTGTCCATCACCTGACCACCAAAGCGATCGGCGACCACACCGGTGCGAATACCTTTACGCGCTGCATAGATAGCGGCTGAAGATCCAGCAGGACCACCACCGACAACCAGTACATCAAACGGCGCGGTTTCATTTAGCTGATTGGCTTTTTTCTCTGCCGCACCTGTGTCGACTTTATTTAGGATTTCATTCAGTGACATACGACCTTGGCCGAACAGTTCACCATTAATGAATACGCTTGGCACCGCCATGATGTCGCGCTGCTTCACTTCATCTTGGAATGCAGCACCGTCGATCATGGTGACGTTTACCAGCGGGTTAATGGCTGCCATCATGTTGAAGGCTTGAACCACTTCCGGACAGTTTTGGCATGATAGAGAGATAAAGATCTCGACATCTAGCGGTGAGTTCAGCTGTGCGATTTGCTCAATAGTTTCAGCTTCTAGTTTGATTGGGTGACCACCTGTGTGCAGCAGGGCTAGCACCAGTGATGTAAATTCGTGACCCATTGGCAGACCGGCAAAACCAATAGCGGTGCCCTTCTCAGGGTTGACAACGCGCATTACTGGCTTGCGTGGGCTTGCAGCGTCGTCGCGAACGACGTCAATTTTGCTGCTAAGTGATGCGATGTCATTAGCAAGAGATTCGAGCTTGCTTGCCGTACTGTTGTTGTTTGCAAGACTTAGGTCATCAAGGCTGAGAACCAATTGAACTTGGGTTTTAACGTTTTCTAGATACGCTTTTAATTGCTGCTTCATTGCTTGATCTAACATACTGATACCTACTCTATAAGACTGCTTAACATCAGAAGGAATTTAAAAAGGGATAATAAAAAAGGGGACCCTTTTGATGTTGAATTAATAATGATTTTAAAGGGTGCACGCCCCCCACTTTTACAAGCCGATGGTAGAAGCCATAAAAGTGACTGCGGGGCGTGCAACACGGACACGAATGTCGTTTATTGCTGCGTTTGGTTAAGCTCTAAGAGCGTTTAGATTTTGCCTACTAGGTCTAGAGATGGCGCGAGTGTTTCTTCACCTTCTTTCCATTTCGCTGGGCAAACTTCACCTGGGTTAGCCGCTACGTATTGTGCTGCTTTCACTTTACGCATTAAGTCTTCCGCGTCGCGGCCGATGCCTTCTGCAGTGATTTCCATGGCTTGGATTACGCCTTCTGGGTCAACTAGGAACGTCGCGCGGTCTGCTAGACCTTGACCTTCACGCATCACACCGAAGTTGTTAGTGATAGTGCCTGTTTGGTCGCCAACCATGTAGTAGTTGATTTTACCGATAGTGTCTGAGCTGTCGTGCCACGCTTTGTGAGTGAAATGCGTGTCTGTTGATACTGAGTAAACCTCAACACCGCGCTCTTGAAGCTCTGCATAGTGGTCTGCAAGGTCGCCAAGCTCTGTTGGGCAAACGAATGTGAAGTCAGCAGGGTAGAAGAAGAATACTGCCCATTTGCCTTTCACGTCTTGCTCTGTGATTTCTACAAAATCGCCCTGTTTGAATGCTGTTGCTGAAAATGGCTTGATAGTGGTGTTAATCATAATTTTTACTCTCTCAAAGTGTTTGTGTTGCGCTGTCCTGCGCCGATGTAGATATATTGCAACGAGAGAGTGATTTTGAAAATTCGTCCTTTCCTATCTCTTTGATAGGAAATTCCTATTAAGTATCTAATGGGATAACTGAGGATAAAAAAGCCCCCTCCTGAAAAGAGGGGGGCGAAGTAACATGTTGTTATTATTGAGCAGGTACCACTACTGAGGCTGGCATCCCTGTGTATAGATCATGTCTACCTTTGTAAGCCTTATCGAGAGAATCTGGCAATTCGATAGTGAGCTCCGATTGATTGCCGTAGCTATTTACACTCACGGTCTGACCCGCCTTCTGCTCAGGTTTTCTTCCTTGGGTTTGATAATCAAACGTACCAGAGCGAAGGCCTCTATTAATAGTCAGGTTTAAGGTGTTACGGTCGTTACGCGTGAAAAAGCGGAAACGTCGGCTATCACTTTCTTCCATCGCATTGCGATCCACATGGTGCATTGGATCCTGAGCCGATATCGACCAACTATCACCATTACGCTCTAATAGAATCAAAGCTGGCTTGTCAACAGTCACCGTCAGTGGTTCCCCTCCAAGTGTCGCCACGCTCTCGCTTCCTGCTTGATAAAATGACATGGCAACATACTCATGACCAGACGCACTGGAATAATAAACCGTGTGAGTCAGGCCGCTGGTTTTGATAACCAATTGGCGCTTTAGCCTATCGACAATCTCTGGCATCTGCTCCGCTGTCACGTTCGGGATGGCGACATATTGATAATTTGAGCCAATGCCCTCACCCGTTGGATGCTGACCGTGGTCAATCGCAATATGGAATACCGCTTCGTTAGCGCCATGAGTGCTGTTGATGGCACCTCCACCCTTTAGCATTACCGACGTGTCCGACTGAGCCAATACCACGTAGCCCACTTTGTCTTGGTGGAACCATGCACTGTCTTGAACCGATACCGTGTCGTCAAGGTAGCTGCCAGCCTCAACAACTTGTTGCTGACCACCATCCACTTGATAAGTTAGGAGTCCATCCCAAGACGCCTGATCGACAGTGGTGATAATGGAGGCCACTTCCCAACCATCACCATTTTTACTTCGAGAGACTTGTGAGCCAACTGCGACCGCTATGTCGTCAATAAACGCGACCGACTTATTCGCAGAAGCAGAGTTATACGGCGCTTCACTGTCATACTTAAATGAAGCAAAACCATGACTGCCATTGGAAACCACGCCCGAATAATGTTTAGGGTTAAAGAGTTTAAAATCACTCTTCATTGGCAGTTCATCGACTCTAAGCTCTTCTGTTAAGCCCGGTAAAGCATGCCAATCCCAGCTGTCCATGACCTTAGAGTACTCATCACCATCAACTAACAATTGAAGAACACCACAACCATTGTGATAACCGACATCCGGTTCAAAACTCTCTGCACCCATAGAGCGCGATGAGTTCATTTTGAACGACATGTAGTACGCCGGTGTTTGCTGGCCAGATTGTCTTTGCACCATGAAATCGCTATTCCAGTAAGCACGGTTCACCGTCGCTTCATGGCTATTGTTTTCTAGGTTATTGCGAAAATTCACCAGCTCTGTTTCGCGGCGGATCTCAGTATCACCGCTTTTCGCCTCCAGAATGGTATCAATCCCTTTAATAAGTTTGGTAGAGCCGAAAATAGGCGTGATATCAGATGCGTGACTGCGCCCAGCCGTTTGAAAATCCAAACCACCTCGATAGACAAAGTTTGGATAACTATCGAGTACAAAGTCCGTCGACTGATTGTAAGTGTTATTGGTTAACTTCCATGGCGTGTCCGCTAAAATACCGGCGACTTCTGAAGGCGTGCCGGCCATCCATTCAAAGCCATATGCGAAAAATGCCATGTCTTGCCTAGCGCCAACGTGATGCGAAATGGTGCCATCTGGTAAGATCCCCGATTGGCCATATTTGAATGCATGGCGAGTGTTGGTCTCGAGCCAAGTTTTCAAATCATAAAGCGCACCTTTTGGTGTCCACTCAGGCAGCAGTGAGGTGTTTTGCGCGGCGAATGGCGCATAATCAGCATACCACCAAGGCTGGTAAGTGAGTGGCTGGTTATAGTCACTCCATAATACGCTCATCATCAACCATGTTCTCATGCGGTGGTGACGGTTCGCATCCGACCATGCTCCTGGGCTGCGCTTCAAATCGTCTTGCAAATAGAAGCGGTTAAACTCTGGCTGGCGCTGGCGATAAGGCAGATCAAAAGCAATTTGCAATAAGTTTTGAAAGCTCTCTTTCGCTTGCTTAGCGCGGGGGTTACCCTTAGCAATATCTCGATTCATTGCTGGTGACAACACAAAGCCCGCCGCACTGATTGGATCGGTGAATCGCCACTGATGCGTTACCATGTTATGCATCAATGTGGGCGTGTTAGCGAAGTCGTTGAGTGGGAAATGCGCCGTATAGCGATTGATCGCTTTATATAAAGCAGAAATTAAACGCCTACGCTCATAAGCCTCACCTTGATATCCAAATTGATCGCTGTAGGTCAGTGCGTAAGCCAACGAATTGATTTGGTTTGCCGCCAGCATGAGCTCTTTCCCTAACACGCGGGGGCGAATGTCTAACAATTCATCTTCGTTTCGCGCATGATAAAACTCCATGCCCTCAAACGCACCCTCGTTAGCATTAAGCTCTTGAATGTAATCTTCAATCTCACCGTCACTATAGACAAAAGAACCGCGCAATCGTCCATTGCTCTCAAGGAAAGACATGGCACGATGATGTAATTGACTCCACTGCGTTTGGTTAACGACCTCAATAGTGATGATGCGGCTTTCGACTTTAGTTTCACCCTGTTTTAAAACAACGCGAATCGGGTGCTGACCCATGGACAAATTCGCGCCCTCACGCAACACGAATTCACCAAACAACCGACCGTTGTCATCACGCTGATTTCTTAAGGCAAATAGAGAATGGTCACCATCCGCTAACTCATAGTACAAAGCATCACTAAGATGGCTTGGTTTATAGTTCAGTGGGTGATTCAAACGACCGACAACCACATCGCCAGCCTTGGCATTTACATCTATATCAAAGTATTCATGGTCGTAACTGGCTGTTGAAAGGGCTTGTTGTTGATTCGACACTGACGTTCGTGCATCTAGCAGATCCATAAACGGCAAATCAGAAGCGTGAAGAGTGGGGCTAAAACTAAGCATGACCAAGCATGCCAATCGAGTTTGGCTGAACATTGAGATTCTCTATCTATATGGAAACAGGAGCACAGAATCTAATGGCTAGAAGACAAAATCTTAAGTTAACTTTTTATTATAAAAAGGCTTATTCATCATACTGATAACTAGTATTGCAAGTGAAAAGCGCTAGTTGTGAATCGCCTGTTACTCAAGACGAAGCATCCATTGAATACAAACATAAAAAAAGAGATAACTTCTTCAAAAGTGATACAACTCACCTGAAGTCTGAAGCCACATCTCAATTTAACAAAGCCGTATTCTGAGAATAGTTATTAGTGGAATGAATAGATTGGGGAGGGAAAAGTGAAAGGCTGCACGCCCCTTCTCTAAACTGCCAATGGTAGAAGCAATTTAGAGAGGTTGGGGCGTGCAACACGGACTTGATAATCCGGTTTACATCAAGCGAGACGCTTAGATTTTACCAACTAGGTCTAGAGACGGAGCCAGTGTTTCTTCACCTTCTTTCCATTTCGCTGGGCAAACTTCACCTGGGTTAGCCGCTACGTATTGTGCTGCTTTCACTTTACGCATTAGGTCTTCTGCGTCACGGCCGATGCCTTCTGCCGTGATTTCCATTGCTTGGATAACACCTTCTGGGTCAACTAGGAACGTCGCGCGGTCTGCTAGGCCTTGACCTTCACGCATCACACCGAAGTTGTTAGTGATAGTGCCTGTTTGGTCGCCAACCATGTAGTAGTTGATTTTGCCGATAGTGTCTGAGCTGTCATGCCACGCTTTGTGAGTGAAGTGCGTGTCTGTTGATACTGAGTAAACTTCAACACCGCGCTCTTGAAGCTCTGCGTAGTGATCAGCAAGGTCGCCAAGTTCTGTTGGGCAAACGAATGTGAAGTCAGCTGGGTAGAAGAAGAATACTGCCCATTTGCCTTTCACATCTTGCTCTGTGATTTCTACGAATTCGCCTTGTTTGAATGCTGTTGCTGAAAATGGCTTGATAGTCGTGTTGATCATAATTTTACTCTCTCAATATGGTCTTGTTATCTGGTGTGGCACTGTCCTGCGCCGATGGATACATATTGCAATGAGAGCGCGTTTTTGAAAATTCGTCTGTGCCTATCTATTCGATTGGTATTTTCTATCAATAGCGATTGGCTTTCGCTATCGATGTTGACAACATAAAAATTGGAAGTGTTATTTCGACTTTATTGGAAATGTAGTTAACCTTAGTTTTTATTTTCGACTGGCGCCATCAATCAAGCCCATCATCCACGAAGATGAAAAGCGTCAACCACTGCCAGGTTATAGGTAAGAATAATGAACACCCCAACACTTGCTATCCAAGATGCCATCAACTGGATGATGACCCACAATGTCATGTTAAAAGCGACGCCAGGAAGCAGTAAACACGCCGCTGTAAGCCTCACGCCTGCAACGATTTCCGAGGCCCGATTCAATGCACTTCGTGAATCAGCGCCTATTTTTGGTCAATTAATCAACGTGGTGGCTGAAAATCATCAGTTTCTTCAACAAGCGATTGAGCCCGTAGCCCAAGGCGATGCGTTTTTCCGTGAGCTACTTGCGATGCACAAAGCCATTCACCAAAAAGGCAACGCCAAACGTACACCACTACTCATGATGCGTACTGACTTTATGGATGACCAAGAGTTAGGGCCGCAACTTATTGAGTTTAATGGCATTGCAGCAGGTATGGGGCCATTTGGGCAGCGCGCTCATGAACTTCATCGCTATCTGCAAAAGCAAGCACCAAATGCGTTTAGCAACTGGAACGATAATCCGCATGCAAAACTTATCGATAACTTGGCTATCACCCGTTTAGCCGAGGGAGTTGTTCATGCCGCGCAGAGCATTAAAGCGCAAACTGAGGAACAAGATAGCGCTAAGTTTTTAATGGTGGTGCAAGAAAACGAAGACAACATTTTCGATCAGTTCTTACTCGAACAGCAGTTGCGTGAAATGGGCATTGAAACGTATCGACGCACCTTCAAACAGCTGCATTGCTCACTGAGCACCGGAGACAATGGACGCCTAGTACTCGATGGTGTTGGTGGCATCGATGTGGTGTATTTACGAGCGGGCTATCAGTATTGCGATTACGCCGCGCACGATATCGATAGCAATAAGTGTTGTGACGCCTTAATGAACACACGCATTTTCATTGAGCAGCATAAGGTTGCCGTCAATGCGACAGTGAGCCAACAACTCGCTACTAGCAAGCGAGTGCAAACGCTGCTGACGTCGATGACGGCTGCGCAACTGACACGCTTCGATCTGACGTTGCAACAAGCAGAGCGCGTAAAAAGTCTCCTCGGTGACATGAGGCTGGTGAATGAGAACAGCTGCGACTTTATCAGCACTGAAGATGTCGACAACTGGGTGCTTAAAAACCAAGGTGAAGGCGGTGGACACTGTATTTTTGGCGAGGACATCCCTCAAAAATTGCAACAACTGACCCCTGAACAATATGAAACTTGGGCGCTGATGAGACGAGTTCGCCCAGCACCAAGAATAACACCAGCTCTCGTAGTAAGAGAAGGTGTGGCAGATACCGTCGATGGCCTAATTAGTGAACTCGGCCTGTTCACGGTTCACTTAAATGGCAAGCCAGTTACCGCTGATGGTGGATATGCGGGCTATTTGGTGCGAAGTAAAGCCTCGACGACCACCGAAGGCGGCGTACATAGCGGATTAGGTGTCCTGGACTCTCTTGCGTACGAGGCTCATTGAGCACGCTTAAAACAGCACACTCCTGAACTATCCTGCACAACCTGACACTCACTAATCAGTCTTTGTTTTAATTCAATACGCGCGCGGCGAAGCCGCGCTTTCGTTGCAGGAAGAGATAAGCCTTGTGTTTTCGCATATTGAGCTTGTGTCACCCCATTTAAATCACAGACTTCAATGATGTGCCTATCGCTATCAGACATTTTAGGCAAGATACGCGGTAAGCAGGTTTGCAACTGTGTCATGACAGGTGTCGCTGTTTCTGAAGACTGGAGATCATCGATAGGCTCGAGCTCAATCCTTTTTCGTAAGCGGTCTATTAGATGGTTTTTCGTCACTTTAAAAATCCAAGCTTTACCATCAGACAATGAGCAAAATCGCTCGCTATGACTCATCGCCTTAAGAAACACTTCCTGCATAATATCTTCGGTTTCATGCTGGCTTTGGGTTTGTTTCAGCAGCCATGCATACAACATCGCTTCGGTGTTATCCCAAGCCGTCATTAGGCACTTCATTCTCTCAACCTTTCTCAATCAACCACGCTACATGGCAACCCAAGTAGCGCAGAATACTCTATACCGTTACGACACCAGCATAGCTTGGACTTGTTCCACAGTTGGCACTGATCCTGTGTGGCGAACGATACCTTCAACACCGACTCCAGGCGTGCTCATCACCCCCGCTTTCATGATCGCTTCAAGACTCGTCACTTTTTCTACTTCCACGTCTTGCCCGAGAGATTGTGCAACGTCCACAATGCGCTGTGCGGTCACCTGGCAGTTGCGGCAACCTGAACCGTATACTTGAATTGTTTTCATAGTTTAACTCCAATTAATCACATTAGTAATAAGCATTAAATACCCACCCCACGATGGAAATCGCAATAAACAAGTAGCCTACAATTAGCGCCAGAAAGCGATACTGCATGACTTGTTTTAGCATCATAAACTCAGGCAGACTCACGGCTACCGCCCCCATGCAGAATGCTAAGGTTGTCCCTAAAGGCATCCCTTTTTCAATCAAAGAAGCCATAATGGGCACGACCCCAGAAGCATTGGTGTAAATAGGTATGGCACTCACCGTCGCGAGCGGTACCGTCCACCACTGGCCATCTGATAAGTTCTGTTCAAACCACTCGGCGGGCACAAAACCATGAATGAAGGCACCAATCCCAACGCCGATAATCACCCATTTCCAAATGCGTTTAACAATCGTGCCCGTCTCATTGGCTGCAAACTGGTGTCGCTGCTGAAAGGTCATCTTAGGCGTGCTTTGAGCTGCGTTATTGGGTTCAACTGATGGGCTTTCTTGAAGGTAAACCTTTGCGAGAAAAGGTTGCAGCCAGCGGTATGCTTTAAGGGCGTCCACTAGAATGCCAGCAAGAATGCCTAGAGAGAGCCCAGTCACAACATAAAGCAGCGTAAACTTAATACCAAGAATGCTACCAAGCATGATGACGACCACTTCATTGATAAGCGGTGAAGTGATAAGAAAAGCAATGGTAATTCCAATAGGGATGCGAGCAGACACAAACCCCATAAACAAAGGAATTGAGCTGCAGGAGCAAAAAGGTGTCACAGCGCCAAACATCGCCCCTAAACCATACCCCACTCCTCTATGTTTACCTTGGAGGTAATCTCTGACTTTTTCTGTACTTAGCGCAGCCCGTATCAGAGAGATAACGTAAATGAGCACAACAAGGAGCACCAAAATCTTACTGGTGTCTTCAATAAAAAAATGAACGCCAATGCCTACCGACGTAGATGGAGAAAGTCCAAGTAAAGAATAGGCAAGCCAGTCTGCTAGCTGGGTAAAAACATCCAACATCATGTGTTCCTTTAGATAGGCCTCTATGAACAACACGTATGAGGTATAAAAAGGATGCTTTTAATTTCTTAAAAAGCTCGGCAAAAACTAAAAAATCATCGATGAACTGCCCCCAAACTCGAGAAGCGCCATAAAAAGTGAAAGACTTTTTGCTCTAACTCGGTCTGATTAAGCCTATAAACGACAAATTCGTCGCTTGCAAACACGCAGGCTTCATCAGGGGAAGAGTATGTTAATCAAGAAGAATCATCGCTGGGCATTATCTGAGAACGACGCGACGCCAGAGTCTGTGTACAAAGAGCGTCGTGAGATATTGAAAAAACTCGGGATTGCCGTAGTGGGAATGCCGCTTGCTGCCAATGCGCAGGCGGGCATCTTTGACATTTTCTCTTCCAGTGAAACCAAAGCAACAGCTGACCCTAGAATCGATCTTTCTGTCACTAAGCCCGAGCAATACCAAGCAAAATTATCTCTCACTCCCGAAAGCAAGGTACTTAAATACAATAACTTTTACGAATTTGGCACCGACAAAGCCGACCCAGCCAACAACTCATCTGAGTTTATCACCGACCCATGGACAGTGGAGATCGATGGCTTGGTCAATAACCCAATCAAGCTCGACTACGATGACATTTTTAACAAGTTTACGCTTGAGGAGCGTATCTACCGATTGCGCTGCGTCGAGGCTTGGTCGATGAACATTCCATGGAATGGTTTTCCCCTAGCCGACCTGATTAAAATGGCAGATCCTCAAAGCGGTGCGAAATACCTGGCATTCGAAACGCTTTACGATCCAAAGCAGTTTCCCGCTCAGCGCTCATGGAGCAGTATTGATTACCCTTATGTCGAGGGACTAAGACTCGATGAAGCGATGAACCCGCTCACGCTTATCTCTGTTGGGCTTTACGGAAAAACGCTTGCCCCGCAAAACGGTGCACCACTAAGGCTTGTCGTGCCATGGAAGTACGGTTTTAAAAGCATTAAGTCGATTGTTCGTATTCGCCTTACTGACAAAGAGCCGCCAACAACCTGGAACCGCTCTGCACCAAGCGAGTATGGCTTTTATGCCAACGTCAATCCACAAGTCGATCATCCAAGATGGAGTCAAGCGAGCGAGCGCTTTATTGGTGAAGGAAGCGTGCTGAGCAGTCGCAGACAGCCAACTTTGATGTTCAATGGGTATGAAGAAGAGGTAGCACGTCTATACAAAGATATGGACTTGAGGAAGTTTTATTGATGAAGCTTTCTCCTAAGTCGATTATCGCGCTAAAGGTACTTATTCATACGGTGTCGCTCGGCTTTTTTGCGTTATTAGTGATAGCCATCATCAATGACAGCTTAGGTGGTGACCCAGTACAGTACATCATTCATTTCACTGGCATCAGTGCGCTCAATACCCTGCTTCTCACCTTACTGGTTTCACCGCTAGCACGTTGGAGCAAACAAGGATTGCTTGTCCGAGTCAGAAGATTACTTGGGCTCTATAGCTTCTTTTGGGCGGTGCTGCATCTGATTGCCTTTGCGACATTAGATCTCGGATTAGACTGGAGCCTACTCGCCTCTGAGATAGTGAAGCGACCTTACTTAACTGTGGGTGCTGCTGTCTGGATAATTTTGCTGCTGCTATCGGTCACATCAACACAAGCCATGATGCGTAAGCTTGGTTCAAAGTGGCAAAAGCTGCACAACTGGGTTTATTTGGCGGCGATACTAGCGCCTATCCACTTTTATTGGTCAGTTAAATCAGAGGTGGCGGAGCCAATCATCTACATGCTCATCGCTGTATTACTCTTAGCCGCGCGATGGAAAGTGCTGAAAAAGCGCCTAGGGGTCAAGGCTTGACTGAGTGCTTATCGAGGGATTTGAACGGTAGCCATGACCGAATGGCTAAACTGTGCGATTGAGCCAATTGAATTCTGTATTTGTTGATTAGCTAGGAGTTTTTTGTGAATCAAATGTTTTAACATTGCCTTGTCCGCAGTCGTTTTAACACTGATTCAGATGGTGATAAAAAATGGAATTAACAAGTACAAGCTGTACGCCTCGCCAAGCAAACATCAACGCCGCTCTCGGTTCTTTCGTCGTTGTCGCAGCCGCAATCTTCTTTATGGATATACTGGGTGGAGCCCCATCAATAGTTTTTGCTCTTGTCGCATCAATCACGTGTATCGCGAACTTGCGCCATTTGCTTGTTCAGCCAAAAGCAGATACTGAAGAAGTCAAAGTGACCACCGAATCCGTTGAAAGCGTTTCTGCCGCAGAGCAACCAACGCCGCCACAAAAAGCGCCGCCACGTAGACGACCAAATCTATATTTAGTTAAGTAGTCACTTATAGAGAGGTTCAAACACTGCGTTAAACAGCCTTCTAACACATCACTCAGAGTTTTTATGTAATCGCTCAATCATGGATCTAACTTCTTCACTATTAAAGTCTTGCCGATGCAGTGTTTTATCTATCGCTCGAGTCATAGAGGGGCTTCTAGACTGTGCCTTCACTATAAGTTGCTCTACTCGCGGTAGGGCTGATGCACTTTGTATGGTGCTCCATTCGATTAGTGCCACGCCCGCTTCATACTGCCCCATCATCGCTAGAGATTCCAACGAGGCGTCAACTAATGCAGGAGTAGACTCTTTACTGGCGATCACATCTTTAAGTTGCGGTACCAAACGCTCATTGCTTAAGTAAGACATACTAGACAGCGCCCACCCAACCTTACTATCCTGTTGTTCACTATTACTCCCACCGGCGACGGCAATTAAAAACTCTAGGTCACTTTCAGCAGCATTTTGAGCGATGCCACGAGCCAGATCTCCCAAATAAAGGCTATCATTGGGCAGCTTGGCAAAGCTGGCCTTCAACTGCTCCATATGACGGTCGCTCCTCGTGATGTATCGCAATGATTGCTTAGCCGCGTAAATGGTATCAGAGCTGGGTTCAACAAGTGCTCCCAACGCTTCTAGCAAGACAGCGACCGATTCTGGTGTATTAATCGACGCTAACAAGCTGAGGAGGTATTCATGGGTGCGCTGTCCATCATCTGGGAGCAACAACTTTGCCCTAATCTCATTGTAGACAGCAGTATTAGGTTTTCGCTTTAGTGCTTCAATTAGGCGCTTTTCGATATCGAAGCTTTGATTGCCCTCAGCGCGAGTGTCTAAAAGAGTTTGCCAGAGCGACTCCGACGACCAAACTGTTTCCATTGTTGCATCTGATTCAACGGTCTCGATACTGTCTTTGCTTAACATGGAACTCACAGTGTTCAAAGGTGCAACGGTATCCTGCGTGAACAGGCTTTCGACCTCTTCTTTCCTAGGCTCATCGACTCTACCGCCCCATGTACTCACCACGTAAACACAACCCAAAAACCCAGCGAGCAATATGGTACGTTTCACTGCTTGATTCATTTTGTATTGCTCCAACCAATTGCATCTGAAACTTCCATATAGGTGTCGAAGATATCTGTCACTTGCTTGGTTTCATCGATATGTACAACATTGAGACTGTTATTGTTAGACGAAAAATCAACGGTCTGACCGTATTGCTCTAGTATTAGGCTCAACTTTTGGCTCGCCAATGGCACGATGCCATCACCAACCAAGTTATCTCTAGTCTCACCACTTTCTACGTAGCGCAGTGTGCTAGGGTGGGGATGATCGCCACCTAAAAAAGCTCCATAGTCATAGAGGTCATAAACACCCACAATATCTACATCAGTATCTAAAATACCAAACCTTGTCCCACTGTACGTGAGCTCTGCCAGAGCTACTTCATCTAGAGGTAAAACGTCACTGTTTAAGTTTGTCATAGAAGGAGCATCAGGAGACAAAAAGTCAATACCTGGTGCTCTGAGGTCTAGTATCTTTTTCCCAAAATACCAGCGCTCTCCCGCCATCATTTTTATTACTTCCCAGTTGTCTTCACATACCCCTCCATCGTCGTCGTGGACGGTTTGAGGAATACAGTGGAGCTCCATGAACTTATAAAATCGACCAAGCGGCGAGCCTTGATGCGGAGTTCCTGTTGTAATCAGCGCTTTTACATGTTCCTTGAACTTTGAATCAACACTTTGGATATACGCCCGCGCAGCTAAACCTCCACGACTGTGACCAATGAGCACTACTTCAGTGTCAATGCCAAACTGATCAACTATTTGACCTATTGCCTCCTCGACCTCCTTGCCAAGCGAATCAAAGTGCGAATAATCTCCATTGCATCCAGTTGTTAATTCACAGGTTTTCCCATCTAAACCTGTAGGTGCCAAATTGCCATAGCGATCAAAGCCACCAAAATCTAAGCTAAAGCAAGACTCTTTGCGATCATTAAAATCAGGAAGAGTAGTGATGCTCTCTTGCCATGTCAGAGTTTGACACTTTCCCGCATAGAAGCTGTCATCATCAATGATAGCTTTCCATGTTGAAGAATCCGAAGCGAGACCATGCAGCCAAAGTGTCGCTTTCGCTATCTCTATAGTGTCCAGTTTTGCGGTGAGCTGATACTCAGCGTTATCCAAAGCCGAAAGCGCGATGAAATGCCGGCTCCCTGTTTGTAACCTCTGCAAACAGGTCTCATCAACTGAAGCACTCTGGTTTGAACGACAGTCATAGTCAAACTTAGTCGGTATCGCTGTTTGACTGACGTAAAGGTCAACATCTCCAGAAAGTTGCGACAAGCCAATATTGAGTAAAATATCTTCAGGTGTCTCAACCACAAAGTAGTGCCACTGTCCCGCTTCAATTGAGTCACTAAATGGGGATGAAAGCGTCAATGCTGTAGGGCGAAAGGATGTATGCCTATCAATATTATATGGGTTGGCATCATCTTCATTAGGCACACCATCTCCATCGATATCAGGGTCATCACTGTCAGCAACCTTGTCCCCATCGGTATCTCGCTCGAGCACATTGCTGGAATTGCGGGCGACGTGAACAAACTGTTCCGGATCAGATTGAATATCGGAATAGTTTTGAAGCTCGCGGGTAATGTCTGCTGGATTCTTGATTTGCTCATCAAGTTCACTCGGTGAACTCGGTAACAGCGATAGACGAACCAAATCCTCGGCGATTAATGTCATCCGCTCATTCTGACTGGCAATAAAGTCACCAAACAACGAATCGGCATCTATCTGCATTTGAGCCGCGAGTTGACTTCTCGCCTTTTCGATAGCGATGCCTGTCTGAGTATTCAAGTACAGTAAAGTAGTAAACGGTGTGACGACCGTCTGACCTGGAGGCGCTACCATTAAAAAGTCCTGTGTCACGTATTGCTGAAAGCCTTGATCAAAGGTCTCGCCAGCATGCGATTGTACGTACACAGGATAAAGTGAGGCATCAAGGCTGTCTGGCACTTGCAGCGTTGCAATCCCTTTTGCTTGTGTGAGTGCTGAAATTTCGCTTGCACCTGTATCTAGCCAAGCCGTTGCGCCAACCAAATAACCATCGATAGCCGTAATAGCATAGTCAGTGTAGACCTCTGGAATGGAAACTTTAGGTGCACCATTTTCCTCACCATCACCACCTCCGCCTCCACATCCTACTATCCAAAGTAGAGAAAGTACTGACACCCACTTGCTTTTATACATGGCTTGACTCCTTGTAATGCCATTTAATCTGTAACTTGTTAGCGTGAATCCAAAACAATACCAACCCAGTTGCATAACCAACCTAACACACTGAAAAAACGACGCAAGTTATGTAGTGAGTGACCGTTAACAAAAGCACAGTTAGTATCACGTTATGTTTAAGGAGCCGTATTAGATGATGAGGCCTAAACGCGGAGTCAGAACTCTACTTTCTAACTCTTAAAACGGGGATTTTTCTCGCAATCGATACTGCAAAGGAGAAATGGTGTAAAAGGATTTAAAGCTACGTACAAAAGCACTAGCCTCACTGTAGTTGAGAGTTTCAGCGATGGTACCAATATCCAGCTCGGTGTTTTTTAGCAGTTGTGATGCTAGCGTCATCCGAGCTCGCAACACGATTTCACGTAAGCTGAGCCCTGCGCGTTGTAAGTAAAAACGTAGCTGTCTTGGGGTAACGGAAAACTCATACGCAACATCTGACACCGTGCTTTTTGTAAAGTGCGAGCTAATCACAACTTCAGACACCCTTCGTTCTATATCAGTCAGCCTGTTGCCATCAAGACTATCATTCGATATCAACGGGTTAGATAGCAAAAGATCGATATTTGAATGTTCGAGTGAAATCGGATCATTAAGCCAACTAGTGGGGAGTTTGATGAGCGTTTGCGGCTGATTGAAACGCAATGTGCAACCTGCAAACAGAGCTCGATACTGCTCAACGTAATGCGGCGCGGGATAGCAAAAATCGAGCACCAGCTTGTCCATATCCGCACGCTGACCAAGGACGATTCGGATCAGTAAAGCCCAATACCCCGCGGCAAAGTCTTCACTGAGTAGCTGCACCGCATCATCATTAACATCAATACCTGGCACTATCGTTAAGTAGTCAGACGCTTCCACCAGCGACTCTTCATAGTATGTCGTCGTCATCGCCAAAAACTGCTGAGAAAGCGTCAAGCCCATACGAACACTAGAACTGGCGCCAACGACGTAGCCATATAAACCAAAATCTTGCACAGTTACGCGCTCATAAAGTTTCAAGTACAGACCTGGTATGAATGTATTGTAATGGCGCACCCAGTGCTCAGCTTGTACCAAGTCCATATCCGCCTGATTATTGACACGCTCTGTCAGTTGGCGTTTAAGTGACAGAGCCATTGGCGGCCGCTCGTTTTCAAGCACCTCTATTAAGTACTGAACGATCACTTTAGCAAAATAGTGGTTTTGTTCGTGTAAGTTCATCCATGTCTCAAAAATCAATCTCTACATGTCTAAAATGTCAATTTTCTAAAAAAGTGTCAATTATTGAACTTCGGAAACTGCAAAGATAAAGGCTTAAAACACGACGACACGATAGGCCACTCTATGTCTGAGAAGATCCCTAATTTCTATGCCTCTCCACGCACCTTTATGGGCGCAGAGCGCATCCACAACTTAGCTGAACACAAACTCGACTATGCGATGCTTGGCGTTCCTTACGCTGAAGGTACATTCGCCCCTTACATTCAGGCAGGGCAAGCCGAGATGCCCAATGCCCTTCGAGATAACCCTGTGACTATTTTCTTTGATATTGGTGATGTCGGGCTCTACGATGTCGATACCGATTTAACCCTACTTGAAGGCATTAAAATCGGCGATATTGGTGATGTCGTGATTAGCCCAGGAGAAGGAGAGTTAAACAGAAGCCGCATCACAAATAGCGTCAAAGCGATCTTAAAGTCAGGTGCCGTACCTATCACTGTCGGAGGCGATCACTCCATCACTTACCCGCTGGTGCGTGGTTTTGAAGATTGTGGGCACCAAATCGATTTTGTCTACTTTGATGCTCACCTCGACTTTGCGGACATGCCGTTGCAGTCTGAGTTTAATCACGGTACTCAAACCACACATATCCGTAAGCTCCCTTTTGTGCGAAACATTACCGTTATCGGTGCACGCAACTCTACCGCCGCAGAATTTAGGCGCGCGAAACAGGCGGGGATCCGAATCATAGCCGTTAGCGAAGTCGACGCGCGCGGCGCAAAGACGATCATGCAAGAAGTGATTAATGCCAATGTGCCAACCTATGTATCACTCGATATCGATGGTATGGACGCGGTTTACGTTCCGGGCACGACCCACCCTGAGTCAGGCGGAATGACGTTCAAACAGCAAAAAGATCTCCTGTTCGAACTCAACAAGGCCGCAGAAGGCAACATTTGTGGTTTTGATATTGTCGAGCTTTGCCCTGCTAATGATGTCAATCACATCACCGCCCTCACCGCATCTAAACTCACCGCCCTAATGATGGGCTATCGCAGCCATTTTTTGAATAAGTAGGTCACCACTATGCCAATCATGAAACACAACCAATCCTATTTTCCTAAGACTGGATACGGCAAAGAAGACGTTCTCAATAAGCTCGATGAGCTCAAGCAAGAAATGGTACCCGTCGAAGGCGGCCGTTTTGGTATGTACTCACTAAAAGGCAGTGAAGATATCCAGGACATCGTAGAACAAGCGGCGCTCAAATTCTTCTCGTTCAACGCGCTATTCACATTCATGAACCAGCCTGCGGGCCAAATCGAAGACGAGCTTATCGAGATGATCCGCGAAATCTTCCATGGCAGCGACGACATGCGCGCCAACTTCACCACCGGAGGCTCTGAGTCCATTTACTGCGCCATGAAAGCAATGCGAGACTGGGCTCGTGAAACCATGCCGCACATCAAAGAGCCTGAGTTAGTCATGCCCTATTCCGCACACTCCGCATTCTCACGCGGAGGCAAGTACTTCGGCATCAAGATTGTTCGCACGCCCGTTGCTGCCGATAACCGCGTTGATATCAAAGCGACCAAAGCCGCTATCAATGAGAACACCATAGGTTTGGTTGGCTCAGCGCCATGTTGGCCATTCGGTGTTTACGATCGTATTGAAGAGCTGTCTGAGCTAGCAACAGAGAAAAGTCTGTGGCTTCACGTCGATGCCTGTGTGGGTGGCTACCTTGCCCCCTTCGTCAAGAAGGCAGGCTACGAGCTTCCGAACTGGGACTTTACCGTACCGGGCGTGCGCTCGATTTCTGCTGACATGCACAAATACGGCTATGCGCCTAAACCAATGTCGACTGTGATGTATCGCGGTGGTGACGAGCAGTTTCATCACTACACTATCGTTGATGACTGGCCGTGTGGTGCGTACTTTACCCAATCATTAGGGGGTAGCCGCACCTTCGCCTCAACAGCAGGGGCTTGGGCGGTAATGAATTACCTTGGTGAAGAAGGTTACGTTGACAACGCAAAACGCATCATGACCATCAAACAGATGATCATTGACGGTTTGGCTGATTCCGCCGACCTTCGCACCGCTAAAACAGATCTGTCGCTACTGATCATCGACTCTCCTACGCTAGATATCACCAAAGTCGTGGCTGGCATGTCCCAACGAGGCTGGAGCCTACTCGGCAATACACAGCCACCCGCAATCCACTTGGCCATTGATCCTATTTCCGATGAGCAAGTCGAACGAATGCTCAATGACTTCCATGAAGTGGTCGAAGAAGTGAAGTCAGGGGAAGCGGATCAACAAGGTTCACTCGCCTATTCAGGAGGGCAAGGCGAAGGCTATATGCCTAAATGGGTGCGACAAGTATTCGATATGCTTCCGAAAAAACTGTCAAAATAGGCTTTTCAGCAGTAAGGCGTGTAGACCAATTGCCTCGTGCACTTCAACGGGCATGCATATATACTCTGCATCAACTTTTTAAACCAAGAAGAAACCATGAAGAACTATCTGACTACATTCTTAAAAGGAATGGCGATGGGTGCAGCGGACGTTGTACCTGGGGTATCGGGAGGTACGATCGCCTTTATTACTGGTATTTACGATACGCTACTTGAGAGTATTCGCCGCGTAAACCCAAGTCTATTGGGAATCTGGAAACGTGAAGGCTTTAAAGCGGCATTTGACCACATCAATGGCTTTTTCCTCATCGCTCTGTTTGGCGGCATCTTAACGTCAATCTTGTCATTGGCCAAATTCATCTCTTGGGCGTTAGAAACGCATCCAATTCCAGTATGGTCATTTTTCTTTGGCCTAATCATGGTATCGGTGTACCACATGATTAAGCAGGTTGAGCAAAAGACGCTGTCTCGCTTTGTTTTCTTATTACTCGGCGCTGTGTTTGCCTACAGCATTACAGTGCTTAAGCCACTGCAAATGGACCCAACCAGCCTAAACATCTTCTTTGCTGGCTGTATTGCGATTTGTGCGATGATTCTACCAGGTATCTCAGGCAGCTTTATTCTTCTATTGCTTGGCATGTACACACCGGTATTAGGTGCTGTTAAAGGTCTTCAGCTAGATGTTATGGTGATTTTTGCGATGGGCTGCTTGATTGGTCTACTATCGTTCTCACACGTGCTGTCTTGGTTACTAAAGCGTTTCCGTGACTTCGCGCTAGTGTTCCTTACAGGTCTCATGCTTGGCACCTTGCCTAAGCTTTGGCCGTGGAAAGAAACTATCTCATGGCGCACAAACTCAAAAGGTGAGCAGGTACCACTTATCCAAGAAAACCTATCACCATTCAATTTTGAATCTGTGACCGGTCAACCTTCGCAACTGGCGATTGCTGTTGTCCTGATGTTGGTAGGTATCGGCCTAGTGCTCGCGCTTGAGAAAGTAGCGGAGAAAGGTGAGAAATAATTCCACCGAATAAGAAAGAAAAGGCTCACTCAGTGAGCCTTTTTTGATCGTACAGAGGATGCAAGTTAGAACACAAAGTTGACCATGATGGTGTAGAGGTTTGCATCGGTGTCTTGACCGGGCGACTGAATGAAAGGACCACTTAGCGGACGACCGAATGGATCTTCTCCATAGCTTTTGAAGCGCTGCCACTCACCGTTTATAGAGACGTTATTCAGCACATCATATCGAAGCCCAAGTGTAATACTGTCGCCGTCTTTTCCACTGTAAGGGTCATTCTCATCACTTTTCTTTAAACTCTGACCATACACAGCGTATGGAGTCAGCTTGTTGATACGATAAGCCACACTTGCATACCAAGATGAATTGAAGTCGTTGGTTTGCCCCTCTGCAGTCAGCTTAAGTGCGTCAAATTCATATTCTGCACCTAACGTATAAATATCGGTTGTGGTATCCGGTGAATCCAACACCAACTGCCCACCGTTGATAACCGTTCGCTGGTCATATTTAGAGGTTAAATACGCGAAGTTCCAGCGATAGTATTCACCTGCCGCAACCAAGTTAATACCTCCTGAGTATTGAGTCTCTACTTCCACCACCAGTTGCGGATTAATGCGAAGGTCGTTGGTGTCTTTAAAACCAATATAAGGAGTGGCGGTCAACTGCAAGCTATCCGACAGCGGGTAATTCCATACGGCACTCAATCCGTTGTATGCCGTGACGCCAGCCAACGCATTGTACACCTCTTCTGGAGGTCTAGCGGTATTGTAAGCATGGCCGACGTAGTTGTACTCTGACAGCAAGAACAATGGCAATCTCAACCGACCCGCTCGAACCTGGACACTGCCAACCGTGTAACCCAAGTAGGCCCACTCAAGCTGCGGCTCACTCCAATTATCCTGAGGGCGTTTTACCACTTGAACGGAGGCGTTAAAGGCATCGTTGTAGTAGTCAAGCTGCAAGCCTAAAATAGTATCGCAGTCAAAACAGTTTTCATCGTTGATAGAGCGGTTGACCATCAAGGGGGTTTCATTATCCGAGCGTGCCCAAGACAAAGAACCGAATCCGCTCACGGAAAGGTTGTCATTAATATCAATCGCTGCTGACACTGAAGTAGATAATGCGCCAAGTGCGACAACAAGAAGTCGTTTTTTCATTATTATTTCTCCTCACTCACCACATAGAGTATGTTCGCTTCACTCGGCACCGTATCCAGCGGTGCATAGCCAATTCTGTTGGGTTTTTCAGTTAGCCACGCCACCAACGTGCTAACACTTGCACTATCAATTTCTTTAGGCGGTCTCGCTTTGCCGGAGAAGGATAGGCTGGCCCAATAGGCGTTCATTTGTGCGACATCTTTGCCAAGCAATGATCGGTAAAACTCTGATCGCTCGAGGGATTTTTCAGGCCAATCTGCTAATTCTATCCGCTTCCCTTGCAGTGATTTTGCTTTACCTCGATACAGCATTCGCGCTTTACTGCGACTCAGCGAATCAAAATCTTGGTCGAGCGTAAACACAGCATACTCGTTCGCTGCAAATGCCCTGCTATCCAGAGGCAGAATCACTGATAGTGAAATGAGGGTTGTACACAGTAACCCAAAAATTGACCGTCTGACGCTTTTCATTTCTTTCGCTTCCTTTAACGAGTTCTTTATGTCATTGCCCGCTTTCTCATCACTCGTAAAACCAAAAGTCCGCCCCAAAATACCTACTCGACTAGTCACCTGAACTCTACGGCGACAAACTGTAACTAGAACGAGAAACTTGCCATGATGGTAAACAGGTTTGCATCATTATCTACTCCGGGATCACTAGTAAAAACACCAGATCCATCGTTAAGAACTTGGAAGTACTGATACTCTGCATTGATAGATAAAGAACTAAGAACGTCATACCTAACGCCTAAAGTGACACTCGCATTTGAACGCTCATCGTCTTGATAAAGCTGCCCATAAGCGAGATATGGCGTAAATGGAGCAAGGCGATATCCTAGTTGCCCGTACCAATCCATACGAATACTCTCTAAACGCTGAAACTCGAACGTCGCTTTTAACGCACCAAACTCGTATTCAGTCCCCACGGTATACTGTTTCACTGACTCACGATTCGTTTCTGGTTTCGGTTGAAGCATCGTCGGAAGTCCCGGAATGTGAAAGTTCGCAGTGACATCGTAGGTGGCATCCAAATAGGCGAAATTCCAAAGATAGTAATCACCAATCAAGCGAGCATTTAGTCCCCATAGGTTTTGGGTTTCAAAATCCAAACGCACACTTGGGTTAAGTGTCACATCCGTTTTGTCACTAAAACCTACAAACGGAGTCAATGAAAGTTGAAGCGCGTCACTGATATCGTATCTCCAATTCACGCTTGCGCCATTGTAAGCAGTGATACCCAAAAGCGCGCTATAGATCTCCACTGGCGGGCGGGCAGTGACAAAAGCCTGACCGACATAAAAATACTCAGAAGCTAAAAACAACGGCAATCTCTGTCTGCCTGCTCGAATATCAAAACTATCAAACTCGTACCCAACGTACAGCCACTCAAGTGATGGAGAGCTCCAGTTGTCTTGAGGTCTTTTTACCCCTTGAACCGACGCTTTAAATCCGTTGTTGTAATAGTCGAGCTGCAAACCGAATGTGGTATCACAATCAAAACAGTCTTCGTTATTTATAAATCGATTAATGAATAAAGGTGTTTCATTATCTGAGCGCGCCCAAGAGGTAGAGCCAAAGCCACTAAATGAAAGTGTATCTGTAAGATCTATGACAGCGTGAGCAGGTACGCATATTGAGGCTAAAATGAATGTTTGAGAGAGTTTCTTCATCATTATTTGCCCCCCTCAACCACGTACAGCACGTTGGCACCATCTGGAAGCATACTGAGAGGAGCATAGCCAACCCGTTCAGGTTTTTGGCTCAACCACTCAATCATGGCATCAATATTAGCCGCATCGATTTCTTT